>NZ_AJJL01000075.1 GCF_000257905.1 Streptococcus mitis SK579 | reverse complement strand
AAACTTGCCATAGCCTGGTCGTAGTTAGGCTCTTCTGGCTGCTCTGATGGCGAAGTATCTTCTTTTCCATAGTTTTCTTCCTTATCAAGGATAGCTTGTAAGGCTGTGGCTGTTTTCAGAATTTCTTGAGCATTGGAAGGACTTGCTGAAAGTTGCTCAGATAATTTATCTAAGTTTGATTTGAAAGCTTCACGAGCCTCTGGAATGTCCTTTAAGCTTGTCTGATCAAATTTATCTAACTCCTCCTTCCAGTTCTTCATAGCCTGAACTAATTCTTCTTTGGTATAAAGAGTGCTTTCTGCTCCACGAGTGATGAACTTATCAACTTGAATACCAATATTTCTAGAGGTATCATTTCGTTTTGGATCCAATTGCAAGGTTACAGCATGCCAACCTTCTTCGAGTCCAGTCAAACGAACAAGAGTCTGATCACCTTGACGTGTAGTTGCTGTACCACTGAAGTATTTCTTACCATCTACAAGAGAAGCATTTCCTTGACCATCTTGATACTCAAGTTCTTTACCATCTAGAGTAACCTTATAGACACCATGACTAGGGTCAACAAAACCTTTAACTTCAATACCTGTTCCATAGAAGTAAGCTGTTACGCTAGCATTTTTCTTTTGTTCTTCAGTCAAACGACCAAATGAAGCCCAAGATTCAGTATTTTGGTATTTACCTGCCGAATTGGTTTCATGATGCCAACCTGGGCTATAATCAAGTTGACTGGCCTGGTCATCATGACTGACTTGGTCTTTTTGAAGTAAGTCAGCTTTCATTACTCGAACAGTTGCTTCTGAAGCAAATCCAAGCAAGGCATTATCTGATGCGCTTGTCATTTTCACTTTAAAGTCAAAAATTGAATCAGCTTGCTCGGTAAAGTCAATTGTCGGAATTGTCAAAGTCTTTTCTGTTTCACCATCTTGGAAGGTCAAATCAGCCGTTGTATCCTTATAAACCTTACCGTGAACCCCTGTTCCTGGCTCAGTCACGACATGAACTGTCGCAACTCCTTTGCTACCACCAACACGTTTGATGGTTACAGTAACTGGTTGGCCTTTTTGAACTTCATAGGTTGTTTCTTTCAACTCAAACATACCCTTACCAGCATTATTAAGCGTATAGATACCTTCAGTTGCAATAGCTTTGCCAGTTTTGTTAACGAGTTTGATGGTATGTTCACCTGGAGCCAAGTCATCTGTCTCATAAACCATCTGGCTACGTTTACGAGCTGCATTATTGGTTTGTACATCTGCAACCTTTTGACCATCAACGTACACCGACATTTCACCGTGGTTTGGATCCACTGTAGATACGACATAAGCCTTAGTTCCATTGAAACGGTAAGTCACGCTTGCATCTTTTTGGTTAGTCCACATAGATGTTCCGCGGATACCTTCAGATTCGTCATACCAGGTTGTATTTGCTTTGTCAGCTGTTGTATTTGAATGGTAATCCAAACCTAGAGGATAACCATCTGTTTTTTCGATACTACTTGGTGTCTTATAAACAGAGAAGTTTGTCAAAATAGGGGTTGCTTGTGAATTCGTGATAGTCACACGAATCTTTTGGGCTTCTACAGGTTGACCTTGGACAAGACGACGATAACCAACAGTCGAACCCTCTCCATATGGAACCCAGCGACCATTGAGCTCAACTTCAACCTTAAATCCTGAGATACGTTGACCTTTAGCGATATCTTCTTTGAGTTCGACTACGTCAAAGCGTCTCTTTTGACCAAGGTCGACAGTGAATTCACCTGTCTTCGCATCATTTGACAATGCCCAACTAGTATCATCCTTACCATCTGTTAGGTTACCTGCTTGGTACAAATGATTCTTACGGGTAGAGCTTGCCGTTACAGTTGCTCCCTTGGCGAAATCAGTCGCATACATTTGGTCCAAGGTTGCTCGGAATTCTTTCAAGCGAGCCACGTCTGCTTCTGCGAATTTACCTTCTTTATTTGGTGGAATATTGAGGAGAAGTGGCGTTCCACGACCAACAGACTTGAAGTAGATATCCATCAAATCTTTGATTGATTTTGGTTGTTGATTATCATGGTAGAACCAACCTGAACGAATAGAAACGTCTGCTTCACCAACTGAGTACATATCCCCTTCTGGATCCCCATGGTTGAGATAGTCATTCTTCACATCATCAGTGATTTTAGCTTTCTTAACCTTATGCCAAACTGGATCTCCAGCGATACCACGTTCATTACCGATCCAACGGACGCTTGTTGGTTGAGCAGAGAAGATAGCAATATCCCCTTCAGCTTTCTTGATGTACTTGAACCACTCGTCAAAGGTGTAAGTTACTTTTTGAGCTCCGCTACCACGCGCACCATCCATCCATACTTCGATGAATTTACCATTGTTTCCGTATTTAGGATTGCCAAGGATTTCCTTGAGTTGGTTGAGATAGTATTCGTTATACTCTTTTTCAGTTGAAACATGATATTTAGGGTTGTTAGCATCCCATGGTGATAGGTAAACACCCATATTCATATCATACTTAGTCGCTGATTTAGAGATTTCTTCGAGAAGATCTCCCTTACCATCTTTCCATGGACTTGCAGCCACCGTATGGTCTGTATATTTAGATTGATAAATCACAAAACCGTCGTGGTGTTTGACAACCATGATTGTTCGTTTGAACCCAGCATCCTTCAAGGTCTTAATCCACTGATCTGTATCAAGGTTAGTTGGGTTAAAGTTTTGAGGATTTTCTCTACCGTTCCCCCATTCAGAGTTAGTGTAGGTATTCATTCCATAGTGGATGAAGGCGGCCAATTCTTCCTTATGGTAGTCCAATTGAGCCTTACTTGGCAGTGGTCCATAGTTTCCAATTTCTGTTTCTTCGTCTTTTGGATCCACTACTGGAGTCGCAGGAGTTGCTGGTTTTGGATCTTCTATTTTTTCGTATTCAAAAATAACTTGGTTCACTCCTTTATGTTGGATTGTTGCTTCTTGGCTTACATTGACTGCACGGTAGCCTGTAATTTCTTTAGCTTGGAATCTATGAACAAAGGAAACTTCGTATTCTTTACCATCGTTATTGTCAACAGTTGCAGGCGCTAATTCTTGGTCTGTACCTTTCAAGCGGTAACGAAGATCGAAGGAACCCTTATTGACTTTATAAACCACCTTGATGATACGAGTTCCTGCAGGAGCCTTGCTCACAACGCTATAATCCTCTCCCCAGGCATCTTTCAGTTGCTTGTTGACAGCTTTGCCATCAATCGATACAATCTCGTATTTGTCTTTATTCTTCTTGTAGAAATCAGTCTTCTCAATTTCTGTTTTATAGTTATAGTCAAACTGAGTTCCAACTGCCGTCTTTTCAACAAAAGTATCATTTTCTTTGACTAAATTATCATTTTGATCTAGATGTTCGATAACAACTCGTCCATAGTCAACACCTTCAAGAAGCGTCGCAGCACCACTTTGATCGAAAGAGTATTTATTTTTGCCAATAACAGCTGTCTTATTTCTAATCATTTCTCCTTCTGGAGTAAAGTAGTAACGATTACCATTATCTCCTTGGTACCAGCCTTTGACTCCATATTTATCAATGATTTCCTTAACCCATGCTAACTGTTCAGGAGATAGGACAAGCCCTCCTCCAAAGCGGTCTTTTTCAGCAATATTCATATTATCAACAGTTCCATGTTGGTGAATTCCAATAACTTTACCATCACCATTAATAATTCCACCACCAGAAAGACCAGAAACAGAAGTCAGGCGATAAGTGATGCCAACCGCTCCTTTATCATCAAGCTTTTCAGTACCCTTAACGACACCATCAGCCTTATACAACTGACCAGGAATGATTGGTTCCTTCAGTTCCGGAGAAGTGGAATCTGTCGGATATCCTATGGTACTAACTGGTTCACCAGCTTTATAGCTACGATGTTCTGCAAGAGGAGTAAAGGTAGCTGCCTTATTTGGACTTGCAATCGAAAGTGGAACTGGTGCTACTACTAAAGCTAGATCATTCTTAATTCCTTCACCAAACTTTTCTTTATTCCAAAAATGAATATCCTTTTCCTTGAACAAAACCGTATTTCCTGACGTTGGCAAAGAATTGTTCTTAGCAGTATTTGAACCTACATTGTAATAAAACTTAGTAGTATCACCGCCACGAATAGAACCTGCATTGGTATCTGCATCCTTGACTAAGAAATTATGAGCTACTGTCAACATAATATTTGGAGCTACAAAGATTCCAGATCCAGAATTGAGATAACGTTGGCTACCTCCACCTGCTAAAGGTGAACTGAAAATTGTATAAACCATAGCAGCTGAGGTAGCTGGCTGGTCTTCATAATTAATACGTTTAAGGTCTTGGCCACCATTGATAATGGCTCTATTTTCTTTTTCGCCTTCAGTTGGAGCTACTTCCGTAGGTTTCAATATACTCTTAGTCTCTACTTGTGGACTTTCTCTTTCTGAAACAATAGCTGAAGTATCTACTTGTTTCACTGAGGTATCAGGATAAGCACGATCAGAGATTTCTTCAGGGAGTACATCACCAGCCACTTCAGTAGTTTTGGCTTCCTTAGCCACTTTCTCGACGTCAGGTTCTGTTTTTTCAGTTACTTCTTCTTTTATCGCTTCTACTTTTTCATGATCTACATCTGCTGTATCTTTTGCTTGACCGTCCACTTCAAGTTTCGGTTCTGTCACAAGTTCACTAGCCGCAACATTCCCAGATGCAAAAAAAGCAAGACCGACTGCTACAGAAGCAACACCAACAGTCAGTTTACGAATACTAAAGATTCTACCTTTTTCTAAAAAATATTGTTTCATCAAATACTCCTAATCTTCTAGAGCAGTCAGCTACTGCCCGAGCCCAGTTTTAACTGGTAACAGTCTTATGTTTATTTACTTTTCAAAAACTCCTTCCCATAAGCACTTTATTTAGACAATTACAAACATCTAGAAATCGCTTACATTATCTTGGATAAAATAATGCTTTTAATAGCCAATTTTTTATCATATTAAGTATACTGTATTACAATAAAAACACAAAGTTTTTTATGGTTTTTACTACTTTTTTACTTTATATTTTGTGATAGTCTATGGCTAAGGACAGACGAGTATAAAGTTCCATTAATATAAAAAGAGATAGGATTTATGATATGTACCTAAAAAATTAGACAGAAAAAATCTAACTTTTACAAGTCGGCACCTAATTTTATTTCCATTACCTCTTTTTATTTTTAAAAAATTAAGTTCTCAACTTCTCTATTATTCTCTCTTTTTCCCTATCATCAACAAGCCAAGAAACATCCCTACAAATCCTACAATTGCAATACTAGACTTATCCTCACTTCCTGTTTTAGGCAGGAGATGTTGCTGCGCCGCAGGCACTTGATAAGTATGTTCTTGTGGCATGGCCTGCACTGCAGTAGACTGGTCAGCCTTATATTCTGTCACCTTATGCACTGCTACTTCGGCCTCGTTGACACCATCTGCAAGAGTTGGTAAATCCGAACTAGCAGGCTGGGCTTCATGGAATCCTCCTTCATAAGATGGAAGTTCTGAGCTTGCTGCTTCCACCGCATTAGCACCTCCCTCATAGGATGGAAGTTCTGATTTGGCTACTTCTACTGCATTAGCGCCTCCCTCATAGGATGGAACTTCTGATTTGGCTGCCTCTACTGCATTAGCGCCTCCTTCATAGGATGGAACTTCTGATTTGGCTGCTTCTACCGCATTAGCGCCTCCCTCATAGGATGGAAGTTCTGATTTGGCTGCTTCCACTGCATTAGCACCTCCTTCATAGGATGGAAGTTCTGATTTGGCTGCTTCCACTGCATTAGCGCCTCCCTCATAGGATGGAAGTTCCTGA
The DNA here is from genome assembly GCF_000257905.1 of Streptococcus mitis SK579. GTDB lineage: Bacteria > Bacillota > Bacilli > Lactobacillales > Streptococcaceae > Streptococcus > Streptococcus mitis_L. Next base: position 3,216 of record NZ_AJJL01000075.1, on the reverse strand, counting down.
ACCGCTGCTTCTTCGCCGTTGATACCACCTGTAAATTCTGGAACTTCATGGATTGCTGCTTTTGCTCCATTTTTTCCACCAGGAACTCCTGCACCTTCAAGACTTACAGGCAAATTATGCATGCTCTCAATTGCACCATCAATGATTTCTGTAATTTCCTGACCAATATCTTCCTTACTAGCTGCAAATAGCAATGTTTTTGAATCGTATTGAGTCAAGAAGGTCGCAAAATTTCCATTTGCCAATTTAAGAACGGGTGGCTGATTCACCAACACTTCAGAATCAAATTCTAAAGCGATGACATTTTTGCTCATCTCTACAGCATTCTTCACGATTGCTTTCGTTGGAGAAATCCCATCCTTACTTAAGAAATCCCAATTGAATTTCTTATAAGACAAGGTATATTCATTTTGTTTACTATCCGCATGCTCATAAAGCAAACCAAATTCACCATTTCCAAGATCTTGCAAGGAGTTATAAGCAAATTTACCACTTTGAATTGGATTATGCTTGAGCCAAGTTAAATCTCCATTCGCTTCCACTCGTGCAACATGCACCAAACCATTGTAACGTCCTGGACCACCTGCATTGCTGAGGACAATATATTCCTTACCATTTTGCACAGTATGAATAGCTGACATTTGAACATAGACATCTTTGACATCCGCATAGCGCTTCACATCTTTTTCCCAAGTGGCTCCACCATCTTTACTTGTAGCAACTTGAAGATCACCTGTCAATCCGCGCATGAAGAGTTTGAGATCTCCATTATTCAACTGAACAACAGTTGACTCCGTATTTTGAGCACTTGGATTATTCATAGTTGAAGAATGAATCGTTTGGTTGCCTACTGGACGATTATCATTGACTGCCTCACCTGCATGCCAAGTTTCACCATGGTCATCTGAGTAAATGACGCGTGAAGACTGAGAACCACCTAGATAGGATACGTTATTTGTCGTATAAGCAGGGATAACAAGTCGCCCTTTGTGAGGACCTGAATGCAAAGCAATACCTGTACCAGGCCCAGTACCTAAGAAGTGCATCCAGTCCTTACGAATACCGTACGTAATATCTTTAGGTGCAGACCAAGTTTTACCATCGTCATCACTATAAGACATCCAGAGATAGTTGGTGTTTGAAACCCTAAAGATATTCTTGTCGCTGTAATCAAAGTAGACATTACCGATAAGTTCTTCACCTTTGTAAAGGTCTCCCTTATCACTGTATGCTGGCTTCTTAGGATCCACTACAACTCGGTATTCGGTCTTTCGATTTTCAGGATCAAAAACCTCACCATTTTCACGGATTGTATAATGTCCTGCTTCACCTTTTTTGTACAGAACTTGGTAAACCTTATCCCCAATTTGCTCATAGGCTTGCGGTGCTTTTCCTGGCAAATCTCTGACTGCTTCACCTTCTACAAACATATCAAAAATAGAGAAGATTCGCTTAGTTTTCGGATCTTGGACTAGAGCCATGTCAATATTGACTGGTGAACCTGCATGAGCTCTTCTGGCATTCTCATTATCACGAGGATTTGAGATGACAATTCTATCTCCCCATGTTTTGCCCTTATCATCACTACGACGAACAACCATACCGATGTCACCCCAGTCAGAGTGATGCAAGCGTCTCTCATCCGCACCAGCAATCAAGGTTCCCTTATCAGTTTTAAGTAGGGCTGGAATACGGTAGCTTGCGATACCCTCTTTATTCGGCTTGCGGTTCTCACCACCTTGAAAAACATCCAGCTTATCCGTAACTTTTGCTCCTTCAGGAAGTTTCTTTTCCAACTCTCCTCTTTCAAAAAGCTGGCTACGTTTTTTAACTTCTTCTGGAGAAAGGGCACGATCATAAACCGTTAGATTACGGACTTTAAGATTAGAACCCCAGAAGTTTTTGCCTGTACGTTTGGTTGTCCCAATTTGCACCTGGTTGACATCTGGCATATCTTTGATGAAACGACCAGACTGAGGACTTGTGCGCGACAAGACACCATTTACATAGACGCGAACCTGACCTTTTGGCTGATCTGCATTTGGTCTTTCAACTGTAAAGGTTACAGAGTTCCACTCACCTGGCTTAATCTTCAAAGGAGCAGTTTTATAATCACCATAGAATTGGTTTCCATTTGCATCACGACCTTCAACGATTGCTGTATTATCAAGGATGGCCATGGTGAAATACTCATTTACTTTGGTATCACTAGAAACTGAAAAAAGGTTATAAAAACGTGGAGCAGACGCATCTGGCTTAAATTCCATATGAATGGTCGCATTTTGAAGTTTTTTAAGCTTGTCAAGTTCCTCCTTCATATCAACTCTTTGACCGTTTGAAGGATTGGTTTTAACATCTTCTTTTTCTACTACAGTATTGACGTTTTCTAATTCTCTTGCATAAAAATCACGAGGAATGTTTCCATATTCTTTCTCATCTTCACTCTCTGTAGCTGGAGTTTCGTTTGATGCTTCTGTTTCTGCTGCTTTTTCAGACCCTGGGTTTGCTTGCAACTCTTCACGGCTCACTTCAGTTCCCTTATCCGTTGCTGTTACCAATTTGTCTGCGAGTTTCTTATCGAGATTCGTCAGATTTCCTGTCTCTACTTCCTTAGGCAATTCTGGCAAATATTGCCCCGCTGTTTCACTATTCGTTGATGGTGCCTCTTGAGCCAAAGCAGGGGCAACACCAAAAACAACCGCTCCAATCACTACTGAAGCTGCTCCAACTGTAAATTTCCGAATTCCGTATCGTTGTTTTCTATCAAAATGTCTCTGATTCATATTTTACCTCTCATTTTCTAATTCGGTAAAGCGCTTTCTTTTTGACTTAAAATTTTTAGCCACTAGGACTAGACAATTCCAAAAGAAACTAAACTATTTAATGGGAATCTCCATTATTTTTAATTTGAACAACCTTGCATAGCGTACAGTTCAACTTTGCAATACGCCATGAAAAATATTTTACTCCTTTCACATTTTATCTTAACCTTATTATATAATAAATATTTTCAGTTTTAGACTTTACAATAGACAATAGATTCTACTTTCAAAAATAGTTACAAGTTCTAAATTATTTGAAACTAGTTTCAATCATAATCCAATCAAAACAGAGTATGAATGACAACATCCAATACGAGTATAAGATCTAATAAACATTTTTTATAATAATACTCTTCGAAAATCTCTTCAAACCACGTCAGCGTCGCCTTACCGC
>NZ_AJJL01000074.1 GCF_000257905.1 Streptococcus mitis SK579 | reverse complement strand
AGTCGCTTCCAATTTTGCGTTGGAATAGGATAACTGAAGGGCATTGATGATTTTCCCTGTGTCCTTTAGAAATGTTTTAAAGACAGTCTGAAAAAGAGAATGAACCTTCTTTATATTGTCTTCAATGAGTCCAAAAAATTTCTCTGGTTCCTTATTCTGAAAGTGAAAAAGCAAGAGCTGATAGAGATTATAGTGGTATTTCAAGTCTTCTGAATAGCTCAAAAGCTTGTCTAGGATTTCTTTATTGCCTAAATTGTCAAATTAAGTTAGACTTTTCAAGTAACTCAGAAAAACTTGGTAGGGTGATTGAAATAGTTCTATATAGTAATTCATAGACTACCCTCTGTTCAACTATTCCCCATTCATCTGTAACAAAAAAATATTTCTCATGATGTCGCCAAATATGTTGTCCATAACCTTTTATTTCCTCAAACTTACTAACTTCTTCCCAGCCTAGTTTACTATATTCCATGTATGTTCTCCGATCTTTTCACTAATATCTTACATTACACCTTCAGGAATATCTCCTGTTGATCATTGTAACTATCTAGTTGACTGTTATACCAAACCCTGGAATTCTGTCAATATCTTCTTTTCCCTATTTTGATTTATTTCTCAGCTATATGGTATATTAGGATACTTTGAATTCACCTTAAACAAAAAAATGCACAAGTTAATTACAACCTGCACATCTTTTTAATTTTATATTTAAAAGAGACTATAAATCAACTTTCCGAAAAATAATGATTTTCCCGAAAGAAATAGATCAACCTAAAAAATCACTGTCTTACTTATGTAATGTTTCTTTAATATAATATAGAAATAAAAAGTATGTAAATGAAAAGATTTATCACATTACTTTTAGTGTCTCTATCTACAATTTTATTAATTGCATGTTCTAACCAATCAAGCAATTCTTTAGATGGCGAATACCGTTGAATAAACGAGAGTAGAAATGAAGTTGCCTTTACCATTTCAGGTAACAAAGGAAATAGCAACAAAGGAGAGGCCGACACCTTTACAATTGATAAAGATAGTGCAACAATCGAACTGACTGGCTCTAATATCATAAACCGAAAAGAGAATTATACCTTCAAGGATGATGTATTCACTGTAGATATTTCAGGAACAAAGCAGGAGTATTACAAAAAGGATAGTGAAGAAATACAGCGACAAGTAAAACACTCAAACTATTTGATATTCTTTATACAATAAAAACGCTTTTGTACTGACCCCAAAAGTTAGATTTTTTCTGTCTAACTTTTTGGGGTCAGTACACACCCGCATAGCGGGTATTTTTTTGTCTCGCACCTAGCGGAGTGAGACAGACTAATAGTCACATAATAAAAAATTTACTTAAAGTCAGATTTTAAATACTGTAGAATAGTTCTTTCTAAAACTTACTCCCAATTTTTTTTGCTCGTATAATTCATCAGGGGTTTGGGGATTCCCCAAAATTCAAATCATCCCAAAAAATACATACACTTTGTGTATACAAATTTTGGGATGATTTTGGGAGTGTGTGTATACAGACTCTGAGCTCGCAAAGTCATATTATGATAAATCTTTCCTTCTCGATAAAATAATTCCAAAAATCGATTTGACTGTCATTTGTGTGTACAAATATTTTAAGAAGATATATAAAAAACGCTGCAAAATTTTTAACAGCGCTTTCTTATTTTAAAATTCTCATATGGCTTTCTTTTTTATGGTTAGCATCGTAGTATTCCAGCATCGCATGATACAAACGAGCCTTCGTTTTATCTTGTTGTTTAATCCCATGAAGAAATAATTCTGCTCGCTTTAATTTCAATATGTATTCGCATATCTGATCAAAATCCTTATCCATATTACTTTTGAAAATAAACATCTTTTTCCTCCATCACATCAACTATTTTTTGCATCAAAATAGACATATCCATTTTGTTTTCATAGCTTATTCTCCCAACTACAGTTGCAAGACGGGCTATAGAATTGATATTCTTTCCGACTTGTTCCAACTCTTCTGTTAAAGGAACTAAACCTTCAAAAGAGACTTTTTGGATGTTCAAATCTGTTCGTATTAATTTTTGTCTAGCAAACTCAGAAAAATTACGAATATTTTCCTTCCTCATACAATCATTTAATTTTTTATTTTCTTCTTCCGTCAAAAACACCTGTTTCAACACAGATTTTATTCTCATGGTCCTATCACCTCGTTTTCTTATTTAGTCGTTTTACAAGTTCTTTCACTTGTTTACTTGTCTTCTTTTCATATTCTATCATCAGCTCAACGCAGTAGTGAAATATCCTTACATTATCCAAATCTTCACTTTGTTCTGCTATTCTTTCTAACTGACGTAAGTTATTGATAATTCTTCTAACTTGAAATATAAAGTTATGATAAGATTCAAAATCAAATTGAAGATAAATAGGCGAACTCTTAAACAACATTTTCCTAGCATAAGAGGAAAAATTTAGATGGTTTGTCATTTCAATCAAGTTATTCACTATTTCATTCTGCTCTTCAGTGATATAACATTTCTTTAGAACAGTCCTATATCTACTCATTTATCATATACTTCTTTCGGGCATTTTCATGGGCAATAGCTTTGCACTCCAGCATACGTTCCTGCTTTAAATTCTCCATAGACTTAAATAAATACGCTAAAGGAGAAGTCGCATCCTCAGGAATCCGTTCAATCATGCTAATAACTTCATCACTAGTTACATACCCACTAGCCAAATACTCGCCTATCTTCATCTTCTGAGCATGTGTTAAAGTGTAATTGTTAGGATACAAAAATCTATCATTGTACTTATAAGAAATGGATTCTAACAAAGAATAATATTTGGGTGGAATATAAGTTTCAGGCTTTCTAGAACTATTATCCAGTATATTCTCAATCTCTTTCTTATTCTTACTCTTGTTCTTAATCTCTTGCGTTACATTATCATTTTCATCCGTTACTGTAACGTTACAATCTAAAACGAGTTGTGGCTCGCCTGTAATTAGTGCTTTTTGTTTTTGTCTATGACGAGCAACACGTTCCCTAGTTTGTTTCCTAATCTTTTCTAGTCCATCTATATTCTGGTGTTTCTCCCATTTTGGAATGGTAATAGCGCCATCTATGATTTCTATCATGCCAAATTCTTCAAACATACTGAGAGCTAATTTTACAGATGTAGCCTTTCGTCTAAACACTGTTGAAAGCATCTCTTCTGTATAATAAACCTTGTTCCCTAGACTTAATATGCCACTATTATTTTGCTTTCCTGCAAGCACCAGAATTTTAAACCATATTACAATAAGAGTATCTCCTTCTGGCATTGATTCTATTAGCTGAATTTTTTCATCATCAAATATATCTGTTGTTATCTTGATCCACTGAACACCATTCATACTAGTACCTATCTTTCATATTGCTTCAACCATCGTGTTACTGCTCTTTTATCGTATAAAGTCACTCCATCAATCACCATGGTTGGCATTCCTTCTTTCGTCCATTTTTGGATTGTTGTCGTAGATACATCTAACCACCTAGACAAACCTGACATACGAACCATGGGTTTATAAAGTTCTTTATCTTCAAATACTCTTACTACAGCATTTGAAATCATCTCATCATAGTGAGCACGTAATTGCTTCTCTAATTCTTTAGGAAGCTGGACAACTAAAGTAGTTTCCGACATAAATTAACACCTCATTTCTAAATTAAATAAGCTCCGAAACCATTTAATTTGTTATTCATTTTGAATTATATATCCTTTTTGAATTTTTGTCAAGCTTTTTTATTCAAAAAGAATAAAATGTGTTATAATGATAAAAAGGAGGTTCTTATGACGAATCATATTACTAAACTGATAGAAAATAGCGGAAAAAAATTGACAGAAATTAGCGAAGCTACAAATATAGCCTATCCTACACTTTCTGGATACAATCAAGGAATCCGCAAACCTAAAAAAGATAATGCTGAAAAATTGGCAAAATACTTTAATGTTTCCGTCGCTTACATTATGGGACTTGATAGCAACCCACACGCTCCATCAAATCTTAAAATTGTTACAGATAGTTTCAAAACATCTAAAATTGGTTCTGTGACACCTTTTAAAAGCGATATGGAGAAGTTAAAGAAAAGTATCGAATTTGGCGAAAGGGCATTAACACTACCACTTGATGATAGTTTTTCAGATGAATTTCGTCATATATTCTCAGAATACCTAGCTGAGAAAAATAAACGTTTTATGTCTGAGTTTATAGACTATATGAATCACCAAAATAAAGATTCTAAAGTTTGGCAGAGCTGGATTAAAACAGACGAATACGCTATCCGCCAAGAAGATAGAAAAAATAGATAGACACTCATTTCTCAACTACATAAGCTCCGAAAACTTAGATACGGAGAAAAAATGTCTATACACAAATACAAAACAAAAAAAGGAATCCTATACTATGTCAGCTTTTACATTGGCTTAGATGCTTATGGAAAGAAAAAAAGGCACTTAAAGAGAGGGTTCAAAACCAAAAAAGAGGCAAAATTGTACGAAGCTCGTTTAGAAGCTGGTGTCGTTGCCCCCACAGTAAATACCGACAAACCTAACCCCAAAGTCACTTATAAAGAACTTTATCAAGAATGGTTTAAGGCCTATGTTGGTACCGTTGAAGAAACAACTTCTTCCCAAACTAAGAATATCTATCGAATACATATTCTACCAATATTTGGAGATAAATTTGTTGACCAAATCAGTCCTTTAGACTGTCAAAACTTTATTACACAAAAATCTCAGACTTTCAAAAATATCAAACAGATAAAATCCTATACCTCAAAAATTTTTGATTTTGCAATCAACATGAACTACATTGATCGAAATCCAATGAAGAATGTTATCATGCCTAAAATCAAAAAAACTAGATCAGATAATTTTTGGTCTCTGGAGGAATTACATCATTTCCTTGATATAGTGAAAGAAACTGAGCCATTTAAACATTTTGCTTTATTTAGACTGCTTGCATTTAGTGGACTACGAAAAGGGGAGTTATATGCTTTAAAATGGGCTGATATTAACTTTGACAGCAATCTATTGAACATAGATAAAAGTCTAGGAAGAATTGACGGTAAAGCGATTGAAAAGAGCACAAAGAATGAATCTTCAGTTCGTACAATCTATCTTGATGATGAGACAATCGATATTATTAAGCAATGGAGAAATTTCTATCTGAAAGAACAATCTCACTTTCCTCTTACAAAGCTGAATATTAGTAACGAATATATGTTCTCTTACATATCAAGTAATGACAAAATTGAACCTTTGCATGCTGATTACATTAATAACGTACTGAATCGAATTATTAAAAAGCATAAATTAAAACCAATTAGCCCACATGGGTTTAGACATACACATGCAACACTTATGTCTGAAATTGGAATCGATCCTTCTAATACATCAAAACGTCTCGGTCATGCAAGCAGTCAGATGACATTAGATGTCTATACTCACACCACAAAAACTGGTGAGAAAAACTCTATTGACAAATTTGCAGATTATCTCAATAAAGCAAAATAGAATTATGATTTTTAAAATTTTGAAGAGGTTATCAGAAGGTTATCACAAAGCTATTCTAGCTCAAAAATCGACAAAAAAGCACTTTGCAAAATCTTTGCAAA
>NZ_AJJL01000073.1 GCF_000257905.1 Streptococcus mitis SK579 | reverse complement strand
TGATTTTTTTAGCTAGCATGGTTGCAAAGCGTAGTTGAATACGATTGCCATTCTCATCGCGACGATGAAGATGACCTGGATTCTCATTGTATTTAACCAATTTCCAGTCCTTGTAATAGTCTGCCAGTTCCCCTTCTTTAAAAGTAAATGGGAAGTTCACTGAGCAAGGGTAATCCTCCGTATCCATGGCACAGACGATAAGGTTGTAACCACCAACAGTGGTTTTCTCCTGCATATTTTTAATAATAGCTGGAATACGCTCTGCTTGCAGAAACATCAGAACAACTGTTGATACAATGAAATCATACGCTTGCCCAATACTGGCTGAATTGATATCATAAAGACCAACAGGCATATCCAAATCTTCCTGTTCCACAATGCTTTGCAAGATTTCAAGGGCCAGTTCATTTTGATCCACAGCTGTCACATCAAAACCTTGCTGTGCTAGAAAGAGGGAATTACGCCCCTGACCACAGCCCAAATCCAAAGCTTTCCCTGGTTTTACTGTCTGCATGGCCTCTAGGACCTCTGAATGAACAGGATTGGTATTGTATTTCTTAGGGAAATAATCCTCAGGTTTACAATAAAATTCCAAGTACCATTCCACATCATCTGTGGCCGCCTCCACTCGGTGCCAGTCTTGTGGTTGTGCCATGGGATTGTCAGCTCCTGCTTCAAAGAGGTGTTCAGCTAGAACTTGACCTTCTTCCGTCAATTCAATAAACTTGAGGGCTCCTTTTACAACTGTAATCTTACCCCAAGTTCCGACCTTGGTATTGTGTTTCTGCTGAACCGCCTCTGGCATGGTTTCTTTAGTCCACAAGGGCATGCGTTTATAAGCAACTAGTTTTTCCATCTTCATTCCTCTTTTTATCGCTGGTTGACTGCTTTCATCACGCGCGCGATGTCACGTTTTTGCTCACGACGTTTGATAGACTCACGTTTATCATAGTCATGCTTTCCTTTGGCAAGTCCTAAAAGAAGCTTGGCATAGCCATCTTTGATATAGACTTTAAGGGGAACCAGGGTCATTCCTGTCCCTTTGGTCTCTTGCTCCAACTTTTGGATTTGTTTCTTATGGAGCAGGAGTTTACGGCGACGTTCTGGTTCTTGGTTCCAGATATTGCCCTCTTCGTAAGGTGCGATATGAACATTGCTCAACCAGACTTCTCCATTTTTTACTTGGGCAAAGCCATCCTTGAGATTGATTCGAGCTGCTCGTACACTCTTGATTTCAGTTCCGGTCAGAACCATTCCTGCCTCTAGCGTATCTACGATTGTATAGTCGTGACGCGCCTTTTTATTTTGTGCGACGACCTTTCCCTCGCCCTTTGCCATACTTGGCTCCTTTCTTAGCTACTTCCTTATAAAAAGGTTTCTTTCCTTTTTTCTTCTTGTCTTTTTGTGAATGCTTGCGCTTATCATTTGAGCGTCCTGATTTTCTTTTGTCTTCCTTCTTATCTGAACGACGACTTGAACCACGCCCTCTATCATTACGATTAGACTGTTTCAATCCTTTTTCAATCACATCAAACTCACTTGGGATATATGAAAAGTCAATTTCACCTGTCATCTTATCCGCTCTTTCAACCCGAATACGAATCTGTTGACCTACACGGAAGGTTGTACCCGATTTCTCCCCACGCAGGGTCAAATCACGTTCATTGAAATGGTAAAATTCAGGTAGATTTGTGATGTGAATCAAACCTTCAACCGTGTTTGGCAATTCGACAAAGAGACCAAATTTAACGATGCTGGATACAACTGCATCATACTCTTCGCCTACATATTCCTCCATGTACTCAGCCTTTTTCATGGCTTCGACTTCACGTTCAGCCTCAATGGCACGACGTTCACGGTTGGAAGACTGGGTCGCAATCTCAGGAATCACTTGTTCAAAATGCTCTGCTATTTCCTTAGAACGGCCGTAATCCCAAATCATACGGTGAACAAGAAGGTCTGGATAACGACGAATCGGACTAGTAAAGTGAGTGTAATAGTCAGCCGCTAATCCATAGTGGCCGTGATTGTGCTCCGAATAGCGAGCCTGCTGCATAGAGCGAAGAAGCATCATGGACAATACATCCGCATAAGGTTCTCCCTCAACAGTACGCATGATGTCTTGGAGGGCCTCTTGGCTAATCTCACTGGCAGTCCCATAAATGCGCAAGCCAAAGCTCGAAGCATAATCAATAAACTTCTGAACCTTTTCAGCCTTAGGCTCCTCATGGATACGATAAATGAAAGGTAGCTCCAACTTGCTGAAATGCTCGGCAACTGTTTCGTTGGCCATCAACATAAAGGACTCAATCATGCGCTCGGCAACACCACGCTGACGAAGAACGATATCGACAGGCTTACCTTGTTTATCCACTAAAATCTTAGCTTCATTGGTATCGAAATTGAGGGCTCCACGTTTCACACGCATGTTTTCTAGAGTTTCATGGAGCTTAGCCATAAGTTCAATACTTGGAACAATTTTCTTATATTCTTGTCTCTTTTCCTCGTCGCCTGCCAGGATATCATTGACATCACTGTAGGTCATCCGGAAGCTAGTCTTGATAACCGTTTGTGTGATGGTGTAGTTGACTACACGACCATGTTTATCAATCTCCATAATGGCAGACTGAGTCAAGCGGTCAACTTGAGGATTGAGGGAGCAGATGCCATTTGATAGTCGTTCTGGAAGCATTGGTACAACACGGTCTGTCACATAGACTGAAGTCGCGCGGTTAAGGGCTTCCTTGTCCAGGGCAGAACCCTCAGTCACATAGTAGGAAACGTCTGCGATGTGAACTCCAAGTTCAATATTACCATTTTTCAAGGCCTTGATGTGCACCGCATCGTCCAAATCCTTTGCATCAGCACCGTCAATGGTAAAGGTTATCTCATCTCTCAAGTCCAGACGGCCTTCCATATCCTTTTGAGACGGAGCATCAGGCACACTTTCTGCTTCCTTAACAACAGCCTCTGGAAATTCTGAGACAATATCCATAGATTCCAAAACCTCAAGAACATCAATTCCGACATCCGTTGAATGCCCAACCACATCTAGTACACTCGCAACAAAGAAATCATGTTTCTTGCTTGGGTATTTATCGATAAAGACCTTGAGAACTTCGGTTCCTTCTAGTTTTAGGGCTGGTTTCTTAACATAGATCGGTTGACTAATTTTCTGATTTTTCGAACGAATGTAGCCAGCATACTTAGGCTTTTCCTGATCTAGAACGATTTGACCGACAACGGTTGTCAAACTGTGTTCTAGAATATCGATAATTTTGGCTTCTGCTGCTGTTCCCTTGTTTCGGTCAGCTACTTTCTTGATGACAACCTCAACAGTATCGCCATCAATAGCATAGTTGACATCGTTTTTCCCTACAAAAAGGTCGTCCTCCTCGCCTTCCAGACTAACAAAGCCAAAACCATTTTTATGGGCATGAAAAATCCCCTTGAGAGTAATCTCATGTTTTTTCTTAACTTCCAAGGTCAGACTGCCATCTTCTTCAAAGCGAATCTGGTGCTTTCTTTCCATTAGGGACAAGGTTTTAATCAACTCACGAAAATCCTTGGAACCATCTTTTCCCAAAGCCTGAGCCAAGCCATTGACAGTTACCTTTCCCTTGTCTTGTAAATATTCTTTTATTCTATCTTTCATATTTTCTTTCTAGATTTTTTAATTTCCTTTTACTGTAAAACCTTCTCAAACATCATTTAAAAATAAAAACAGGCAAAGACCTAGTCCTGCCCATTATTTTCTTATCTACTTGATAATACCGTCAATGCTAAGGCAATGGCTAGCCAGAAAAAGACTAAAATCCCTGTCAAACGCTGCATTACAGCTTCAAAACCGCGTGCTTTACTGCGTTCAAACAAATCACCTGAGCTGGCATCAAATACATTGCTGGATTGGTTTTTGGTTGGTTGCATGAAAATCGCAATCACAATCACAACAGATAATACTAATAAAATGGTTAATAATAGGTTATACATATCAAACTCCTTAAAATCCTTATTATTTTACCATAAAATCTACTTAGATTCAAGATGTAGGGTTACTTTTCTTTCCTTGGGACAATACTTTAAAACCTCGATCTTGTCTGGATGGGTTTTTGAATTTTTACTGGTTAGGTAATTGATACTGCCACAAGAGGAGCATTTGAGATTAATTTTTACTCGCACTGGATTTCCTTTACTTTTAATAATGTTCGAAATTGAAGCAGGTTAAAGAGACAACTAAAGGCAACACAAAGACTTGTCGCATAAAAGACAGCATGGTAGCCAAATTGACCTGCTACTGCAGAACCTGCCATAGGTCCGATAACTCCACCAATATAAAAAACTTGGTTGGAGGAGTAAATCCTTGAAATACCTGATTTTAGAGTTATCTTACTGACTTCCGTCAAGTAGAGAAAGTACTTGTGTTAGAAGTTGGTCCTGATTTCCATTGTTGTCTAGAACATGGCTGGACAAATCTTTCTTTTTCTCTAAAGGCCACTGGGCTGCCAGACGAGACTCGGCTTCATCCTTGGACAGCTGATCCCTTTTCATTAAGCGTTCTACTTGGACATCTCGGTCCACATAGACCAACCAAGTATCATCAAACCAAGAGACATAGTCTTGTTCAAAAAGCAGGGGAATATCCATGAAAAAGATAGCTTCCATCTGGGCTAACTGATTTCTCAAAGTAGCCAACTCTTCACGAATAATCTCCCCTTGAGTTATCCTAGACCATTCTCGTTCTTCAGGATTTGAAAAGATGAGACTAGCTAGAAGAGGGCGATTGAGTTCTCCATTTTCAAGGATGATTTCTTGACCAAAATGCTGGACTAGAGCTTCAAACAGGCGGCCACTAGGTCTCTGTAGTTGGTGGACGACTACGTCGGCATCCACTACTTGAAAGCCTTGCTTTCTTAGAAAATTTGTCACAGTTGACTTACCAGAGGCAATTCCCCCAGTGATTCCAATGATTTTTCCCATCAGCCCCTCCTTTGGCACTGAGGACAAAAGTGAGTTCCACGTCCGCCTAATTGGATTTTTTCAATCACAGTGCCACAACGTGAACATTCTTGACCAGCCTTGTCATAGACTTGATGAAAATCCTGCATGGTTCCATCTTCCCCAAAGGCATTGGTATAGGTCCGAATGGTGGAGCCTCCTTTTTCAACAGCCTGCCCCAAAACAGCAATGGTCTGGTCATGAATGGCTGTCACTTCTACTGCAGTCAAAGTTTGCGAAGGTCTTGCTGGATGAACCTGAGCTCGCCATAGAACTTCATCCACATAGATATTGCCAAGGCCAGCTACCAAGGTCTGGTCTAGGAGGTGGGATTTGATAGGCTTTTTAGACTTGGCTAGGGCAGTTTGAAAGACCTGCAAATCAAAATCCTGCTCCCTTGGTTCAGGCCCTAGTTTCTTAGAAATAAAGTAGGCTTCCAAAAGGTCAGGAGACAAGAGTTCCATAGTACCAAACTTGCGTACATCCTCATAAACAAGCGTGCCCCCATCCTCAAACCGGAAGAAAACATGGGCGTGCTTGCGTTCAGGAACCTGGTCCGGATAGTAAAAATATTTGCCCTCCATGCGCAGATGGGAAATCAAGACCTTGTCTGTCAGATAGAAAAGCAAGTATTTACCACGACGTCCCATTGACTTGATAATCTGACCAGGCACTTCCTTTTGAAATTGGTCAAAATCTGTCTTAATCATCTTAGGATAGTGAATTTCTACACTGGAAATCTTCTTTCCCAGAATCAATTTTTCTAAGCCATGACGAACCGTTTCGACTTCAGGTAATTCAGGCATAACTCCTCCTTCTCTAAAAACAAGAAGCAGGCTACTGCCCACCTCTTCTTAATATTCTTTTTCATTATAGCCAAAGTCAGCTAAATCTAGCTTTTTATCGCGCCAGTTTTTCTTGACCTTGACCCAGGTTTCTAGGAAGACCTTATCTCCCAGCATGAGTTCGATATCACGACGGGCCATACTACCAATTTTCTTAAGCATAGCGCCACCTTTACCGATGATAATCCCTTTCTGACTATCGCGCTCGACCATAATAGTAGCACGGATGTGAACCTTGTCTGTCTCTTCATCTCGTTTCATAGAGTCAACAACCACAGCAACTGAGTGAGGAATCTCTTCACGAGTTAGGTGTAAGACTTTCTCACGAACCATTTCTGAAACCAAGAAACGCTCTGGATGGTCTGTAATTTGATCAGACGGGAAATATTGGAAACCTTCGTCCAGATTTTCACTCAAAATATCCACTAGACGAGAAACGTTATTGCCCTGAAGGGCTGAGATTGGAACGATTTCCTTAAAGTCCATTTGATTACGGAAATCATCAATCTGAGACAAAAGCTGGTCTGGATGAACCTTATCAATCTTGTTCACAACCAAAATCACAGGAACCTTGGCAGCCTTGAGACGCTCGATAATCATATCGTCCCCCTTACCACGCGCTTCATCAGCAGGCACCATGAAGAGAACAGTATCCACTTCACGAAGGGTGCTATAGGCAGATTCGACCATGAAATCTCCTAGAGCCGTCTTAGGTTTGTGAATTCCTGGTGTGTCGATAAAGACGATTTGTTCCTTATCGGTCGTATAAATTCCCATGATTTTGTTGCGCGTTGTCTGCGCCTTGTCACTCATGATGGCAATCTTTTGCCCCATGACATGATTTAAAAAAGTTGACTTCCCAACATTGGGACGTCCTAAAATGGCTACAAAGCCTGATTTAAAAGTCATAATTTCCTCTTACTGTTTAAAATAATAAATCCCAGATTCGTGGGAGAAAAATCAATGCACCTGTTAAGGCTGCGAAAAGAGAGACCACTAATACCGCGCCAGCCGCCATATCCTTGGCATTTTTAGCCAGCATGGAAAAGTGATAGTGACTGGCCAAATCCACCACATTTTCGATAGCAGAATTGATAATTTCAAAAGCTACTACCAAGAAAATGCTCAATAGGAGAAAGAGCCATTCGATTCGTGACACCTGAAAAACAAAACCTGCAAGGATGACTACTAGAGCCGTCACTGCATGTTTTCGCATATTGCGTTCTTCCTTGATAGCAGTAAAAATCCCTGTGATGGCAAATTCTAAACTGGATATCAGATCACGATTTTTCCATTTTCGTTTATTGTCTTGTGAGTCCATAGGCTGTCAAAATTTCTTCTTGTAAACCGAACATCTCCGCTTCTTCTTCCGGAGTGTAGTGATCATAGCCATTGATATGTAAAAAGCCGTGTACTGCCAAGAAGCCCATCTCACGCTCAAAGCTGTGGCCATATTCTTCGGCCTGCTCATGAGCCTTATCGATAGAGATGAACAATTCCCCAATATAGGCATCAAACTCAGACATCATCTCTGCCAATTCTGGATTTTCAAGTAAATCCTCTTCATCAAAGGCAATATCCAACTCTGGTTTATACTCAAGGCTGATGACATCTGTCGGACGGTCGGTGTCACGGTACTCAAGATTAAGTTCATGACTACGCTCATTGGTCACAAAGGTGACTGCCATTTCCTTGTCTTCTTTTCCTAATTTTTGGGCTGCAAATTCCAAAATTTCTTGGGTTTGTTGCAACATTTCTTTTGAAACCTGACCAGTTTCATCTACCATTTCAATATACATGTGCTTCTCGTTTCTCTTTACTTGGCTTTATTATACCACATTTCCATGATTTTATTCTACCTTTTTGATATAATACTATGGAATACAATCACAAGGAGAGAACGATGTCATTTGACGGATTTTTTTTACACCACATGGTTGAGGAATTGCAAAGAGAGTTAGTGAATGGGCGCATTCAGAAAATCAATCAGCCTTTTGAACAAGAATTAGTCTTGCAAATCCGCAGCAATCGCCAAAGCCACCGCCTGCTCCTTTCTGCGCATCCAGTTTTTGGACGCATTCAGCTGACCCAAACAACTTTTGAAAACCCAGCCCATCCTTCTACCTTTATCATGGTTTTGAGAAAGTATTTGCAGGGGGCCCTGATTGAATCGATCGAGCAGATTGAAAATGACCGTATTGTGGAAATCACAGTTTCCAATAAAAACGAGATTGGGGATCATATTCAGGCTACCTTGATTATCGAAATCATGGGGAAACACAGTAATATTCTCCTCGTGGATAAAAGCAGTCATAAAATCCTCGAAGTTATCAAACACGTCGGTTTTTCACAAAATAGCTACCGTACCTTGCTTCCTGGATCGACCTATATCGCTCCGCCAAGTACGGAATCTCTTAATCCTTTTACTATCAAGGACGAGAAACTCTTTGAAATCCTGCAAACACAGGAAACGACAGCTAAGAACCTTCAAAGCCTCTTTCAAGGTCTAGGACGCGATACGGCAAATGAATTGGAAAGCATACTGGTTAGTGAAAAACTTTCCACTTTCCGAAACTTTTTCAATCAAGAAACCAAGCCATGCTTGACTGAGACTTCCTTCAGTCCAGTTCCTTTTGCAAATCAGGTGGGAGATCCTTTTGCAAATCTTTCTGATTTGTTGGACACCTACTATAAGGATAAGGCTGAGCGAGACCGTGTCAAACAACAAGCCAGCGAACTCATTCGCCGTGTTGAAAATGAACTTCAGAAAAACCGCCACAAACTCAAAAAACAGGAAAAAGAGTTACTGGCGACAGACAACGCTGAAGAATTTCGTCAAAAAGGAGAATTGCTGACAACCTTCCTCCATCAAGTACCTAACGACCAAGACCAGGTTATCCTAGACAACTACTACACCAACCAACCAATCACGATTGCGCTTGATAAGGCTCTAACTCCCAACCAGAATGCTCAACGCTATTTTAAACGTTACCAGAAACTCAAAGAAGCTGTCAAATACTTGACTGATCTGATTGAAGAAACCAAGGCAACCATTCTCTATCTAGAAAGTGTGGAAACCGTCCTCAACCAAGCTGGACTGGAAGAAATCGCTGAAATTCGTGAAGAATTGATCCAAACAGGCTTCATTCGCAGAAGACAGCGGGAGAAAATCCAGAAGCGCAAAAAACCAGAACAATATCTAGCAAGCGATGGCAAGACCATCATCTATGTCGGACGCAATAACCTGCAAAATGAGGAACTTACCTTTAAAATGGCCCGCAAGGAGGAACTTTGGTTCCATGCCAAGGACATTCCTGGAAGCCATGTTGTCATCTCAGGCAATCTTGACCCTTCCGATGAAGTCAAGACAGACGCGGCAGAATTAGCCGCCTACTTCTCTCAAGGTCGCCTGTCAAATCTGGTTCAGGTAGATATGATTGAAGTCAAGAAACTCAACAAACCAACTGGTGGAAAACCAGGCTTTGTTACTTACACAGGACAAAAGACCCTCCGTGTCACACCAGATCCAGAAAAAATCGCATCCATGAAAAAATCCTGATTTTACTTGTAATCAGGATTTTTAGCTTGTTTACTTACTAATCATTAAAAAAATCAAGAACAGATTGATTGCAGTTTATCTCATAGACTCTTTTACTTCCTTGCGTAGATTTTCTAGACTGCTGATGCCATATTTATCCATAACCTTTGGTAAATTTTCGATGATATCAGGACAGGCATATGGATTGGTAAAGTTGGCTGTTCCAACTCCGATGGCAGAGGCTCCAGCCAAATACATTTCTAGGGCAGCTTCTGCCGAATCCACTCCCCCCATTCCAATGATAGGCAGGTCTGTTGTTTGGGCTACTTGGCGGATGAGTTTGAGGGCTACTGGAAAAACTGCTGGACCAGACATTCCACCTGTTCCATTGGCCAAGATTGGTTTTCTGGTTTTGAGGTCAAAGCGCATTCCAACTAGAGTATTAATCATGGTCAAGCCACTTGCTCCCGCATCTTCTGCAGCTTTTGCGACAGTAACGATATCCGTCACACTAGGAGTTAGTTTGACATAAACTGGTACATCAGAAGCTTCCACAGCTGCTTTCACCACATCATAAGCCAGATCAGGATCTTGACCAATCAAGAGTCCGTGATTGCAATGATCTACGTTAGGACAAGAAATATTGAGTTCGATAGCCTTCACATTAGCTGCCTTGGAAATACCACGAGAAACAGACGCATACTCCTGTTTTGAAAAACCAGCCACATTGGCAATAATAGGAAGATTTGGATATTCTCTTTCCAGCCACGGTAGCTTTTCAGCCAAAACAACCTCTAAACCAGGATTTTGCAAGCCAATTGCATTGAGCATGCCAGCAGGTGTTTCTGCCACCCTTGGAGTTGGATTGCCAAAACGGGGTTCAAGGGTTGTCGCCTTGATCATAATAGAACCTAAAAGGTCTAAATCATAGTACTTGGCATACTCTTGTCCAAAGCCAAAACAGCCTGATGCTGGAATAATCGGATTTTTCAAATCCAAACCTGGTAGAGAAACTTGTAAACGATTTGTAGTCATGATTTTCTCCTTATAATACAACTGTTCCTGTGCGGAAAACAGGTCCATCTTCACAGACGCGTTGGCTGACCGTCTCGCTTTCTGGCACTTTTAGGACGCAGGCATAGCAAGCCCCCATCCCACAAGCCATACGAGATTCCAGAGATAGATAGGCTCTTGGGTGGTCATAAAAGGTTTGATTGATATACTTCATCATTCCAGGCGCCCCACATGAGTAAACAGCATCAAACTGACTATCTAAATCATTGATGGCAACAGAAACATTCCCCTTAATGCCATAAGAACCATCATCTGTCGTTACAAAGACCTGACCATATTGGGCCAATTCCGTCTCTAAAATAACAGCATCCTTGTTGGCAAAACCGAGGACAGTCACTACTTTCACTCCACGTCCATACAATTCCTTGGCCACCTCAAGCAAGGGTGGAACACCGATCCCCCCTCCAACTAAGAGAACCTGGCTCTTCTCATCTAGGTCAGACAAGTCAAAACCATTTCCCTGAGGACCCATCACATCAAGAGTATCTCCCTGACTTAAGGTTGAGAAAATAGCTGTCCCAGCCCCTTCAATCCGATAAATGAGATGGCACTGCTTGTTTACCTTGTCGATAGACGAAATTGAAATAGGGCGACGCAAGAGATGGGCATCATCAGGTACACGTAGATGAAGAAATTGACCTGCTCGCATGGCTTCGACCATCTCCCCTTCTAGGACTAATTCAAAGATTGCTGGCGCGATTTCCTCTTGTGCAACCACCTTCATGGTTTCCAAACGAATGGCACCCAAACGTTTCTTACATGTGGGATTCATGACTTTTCCTCCTTAAATTTTAAGGGGACCAGATAAAGAAAAGACCTTGCGATTGCAAGGTCTCAGTTAAAATCGTACAAGTCAAGAGAGCACACTCAAAAAGTCTCCTCTAGAAAATTGTACTATTCTTTTATCTGACACCTTGTGAGTCTCTCTGGACTCCCCTTAAAGGTTAAATTTTTATTAGTATACTCTTTCAGCTAAAAAAAGTCAAGTAGAAAACGAACATTCTACTTGACTTCATAAGATTATTTTTCACGAATGACTTCGACCTTGTATCCATCAGGGTCTTTGACAAAGTAATAGTTAGGTGCAGTTCCTGGTAGACCATTTGGCTCAGTCACTTCATATCCTTTGGCACTGTGCTCTTGATGAAGTGCCTCAAGATCAGGTGTACTGAGGGCGATGTGGGCAAACCCATCTCCAACCACATAAGGACCATGATCGTAGTTATAAGTCAACTCCAACTCATAGTCGTCTCCTTCAAGTCCTAGATAGACAATCGTGAAGGCATGGTCTGGAAAATCTCTGCGACGCAATTCTTTAAACCCAAAAGCATCTTGATAAAATGCGATTGATTTTTCAAGGTTTTCTACTCGCAAGCAAGTATGTAGCATTTTTGAAGCCATATTTTTCTCCTTTATTTTCAAAAAGACTGGGACAATCCTGTTCCAGTCTCATCAGTTATTATTTACCAAGTTTTGCTTTTGCTGCATCTGCAAGAGCTGTGAAAGCTGCTGCATCGTTAACAGCCAAGTCAGCAAGCATTTTACGGTTAACTTCGATCTCAGCCAATTTCAAACCATGCATCAATTGTGAGTATGAAAGTCCGTTCATACGAGCTGCCGCGTTGATACGAGTGATCCACAATTTGCGGAAGTCACGTTTTTTCTGACGACGGTCACGGTATGCATAGTAGTAAGAGTTCATTACTTGTTCTTTTGCAGTACGGAACAAGATGTGTTTAGCTCCATAGTAACCTTTTGCTAATTTAAGAATACGTTTACGACGTTTGCGTGATACAACGCCACCTTTAACACGTGCCATGTTTTATTTCCTCCAAATATTTCCTAGAATTGTTTACTTACAGTCAAGCTATTATTTCAAGCGAGTAAGCATTGCTTTGATACGTTTGTAGTCTCCTGCATGCACCATAGATGCTTTACGAAGATGACGACGTTGTTTCTTAGTTTTTCCGTGGAAACGGTGAGAAGTGTAAGCACGGAAACGTTTAAGTCCACCAGAACCTGTACGTTTGAAACGTTTAGCTGATGCGCGGTGTGTTTTTTGTTTTGGCATGATTTTTTCTCCTTTATTTAACTTTCTGACAATTATTTTTTGTCAGTCGCTGGCGCCAACTGCATGAACATTTGACGTCCATCCATTTTAGCACGTTGTTCGATGATGGCAATATCTTGAGTTGCTTCAGCAAACTCGGCTAAAACTTTTGCACCAATCTCTTTATGGGTAATCATACGACCCTTAAAGCGAATAGATACCTTAACTTTATTTCCTTTTTCAAGGAATTTACGTGCATTGCGAAGTTTTGTATCAAAGTCACCCTTGTCAATAGTTGGACTTAGACGAACTTCTTTCACAGTAACAACACTTTGTTTTTTACGTTGTTCTTTTTGCTTCTTCTGGTACTCAAATTTGAACTTACCGTAGTCCATAATTTTTGCAACAGGTGGTTTGGCTTGTGGTTGAATCAATACTAGGTCAACATTAGCGTTATCAGCCAAAGCTTGCGCTTCACTGAGTGGCTTGATGCCTAGCTGTTCTCCTTCAAGACCAATCAAGCGAACTTCACGTACACGAATCTCATCATTGATGAATAAGTCTTTCTTTGCTATGGTTTTCACCTCTTTTGTTTTATTAGAGAAAAACAATAGCGGACTCGTAAATATACAAGCCCGCACGTTATGATAGCGTTTCTTAGAAACTTTTCATCCGTAGGGCCAGGCAACTTAATGTCACAAGGCGAGAAGCTCTCACTTCTGCTTTTCTCAACTTTTATATGATACCAAGTTTTCTAGCCCTTGTCAAGATAAAAAGTTATTTTTTTGAAAAGTTTGTGTTTGTATTTTGGCTTGGTTTCCGCATCAAGAAGAGAGAACCAAGTTGATTCCCTCTCTATGTTAGTTTTTACTTATTTTCCCTATAGAAAAGCTAGGATTTATTAAAAAATTCTTTTTTCTGTGAACTTCCCCATCTTTCGATAAATAGAATCCCCACTAACAAAAGGATAATCAGGCAAGGAAGTAAGACCATCCCCATGCTCCAATTCAGATTGACATTATCAATTTGCTTAGGTAATCCTCCAGATAAAATCTCCACTGAACGCAAGTAAGTAAAGGGAATCAGATGTGCAATCTTTTGGAGAGGCTGAATTGTTTGAATACCAAACAATAAGCCAACAATCCCAATAAGTGACAGAAAGAGGACAGGCATTTTTTGCTTGAAAAAGTAAGCAATCAAGTACACTACTTCCACAATGACGATAAAGGATAAGAAAGCTAAGAACAAGCCAGGAAATAACACATCTTGTATCTTTCCAATAGTTACCTCTTGATTCACTAAGCTATAAATCGGGTAGGGATAATCTAACTGTCCAAAACCACTTATCAGACTTCCCACTAGAAAAGAAAATCCGCTGATTCCGATAAACAGCACAGTTACATAGCCCACTCCAACTCCAAGGGAGGACATGGCAAATGCCACTTTTGAAAAAGGATATAATTGAGCTGTATCCAGATGATTTTGATATCTTTCTGCAAATAGTTGCGTTAGCATAAAAATAATAGCAACTACAAACAAGGTTGGGATGATAGCCTCTAAAATCCAGACAATCTGATCAATCCCGTAGGTCGGAAACTCCAAAGTATGTGCTTTTATGTTCAAGGGATACAGGGCTTGGTAAGTCTTTCGTTGGCGGTCAATCGCCATTTTTAAGTCAGAGCTAGAAGTCGGTTGATTTGACATAACTTCATAATTCTTCTCTTCATCTTGCCACTGCAAATAGTAGGCTTCTTTCCAGCGTCCTTCTTTTAACAAATCCAGAATTTCTTTCTTTTGAGTCAAAAGATTTTTTTGCGATTCTAAATTAATTTTAGCACTCTGGTATTTCTCCGAGTTGGTGTCAGATATTTGGGAGAGTTCCTCTTCATATTCATTGATGATTCTCTCATCTTTTACAAGACGGGTTTCCAACTCGCTCTCCAAGCTGTGTGAGTTTGCAGTCCGACTATTTAAATAAAAGGTAACACCGAGTACAGATGCAAATAAAAGTAAGATAATCCAGTTTAAACGACTTTTGAAAACTTTCTTTAATAAAAATTGGCTAATATCTTTCATAACGGAACCTCTTCTATCTGCCCCTGACGAATGGTTACGATGCTATCGCAAATCTCCACTAACTCCTCTTTGTAGTGAGAACTTAAAAGAACCAGCTGTTCTTGTCTATCGATTTGTGCCAGCCTATCAAAAAACTTCTGTCGATAATACTCATCTAAGCCATTTGTAATCTCATCCATGAGCCAACATTTCGCTTGACTGAGGAAATACATGGCAATCACTAAGCGTTGCTTCATACCTAAGGAATACTTGCGGATGGGAAGGCTGATATAGTCAGACATTTCCCAGTAGGCAATTTCATCCCTCAAGTTCAGACCTGACTTCCAGATGTTTTTGATAAGACGAAGGTAGTCCATCCCACTTAAGTTTCCATCCAGCCATTCAACACTTTCATAATAAAATAAAGAAGGAGGGGCTGCGATATTTCCACTACTTATAGGAATTAAATTGCTAATGGCACGGAACAGGGTCGTCTTTCCAGAACCATTTATAGCAAGAATACCATAAATCCTACCCTTTTCAAATGTAAAATCAACATCTTGTAAGATGACTTGTCGCGTTTTTAAGGTCACATGAGTAAGCTGCAACATATCCAGTCCTCCTTTTATCACTTTTTAAGGATTAATAGCCTCCGCTGTAGTAGTTTAGTACCTCATAACGATTGTAATTCCAACCACTATTAACTTTATATTCAGAATAGCTGTCATAACGATACCATAACAGGGGATTAATATTGTTATATATCTGGTAATTCATACTAGACTTATAGTAGGTATTCCAATCATACCTATAACTTTTAGTCACTGTCACAGCAGATACACTGGACTGAAAAAGACCAATAGATCATAAACTAACTAATTAAACGGTTTTTGCTAATTTTTAATGGTTTTATATCATCAATATTGAAGACGCTTTCATTATATCGTTTTTATCATTATTATGCAACAGATTTTTAGTTTATTTTACTAATATATAATATTTGTCCCTCCTATCGAACGCTTTCGATTTTCCAACTTTTCCACCCCTTAAAGCGTATAGCTCCTTGCTGGTCAGTTCGATACACTTTGCTATTGATAGTTTCCAGTCGTGTCAAAGTTTCCTGATGGGGGAGTTTCATTCGATTGCTCTTTCCAACTGAAATGAGAGTCATCTCTGGTTTGAGTTTTTCTAGAAAGGCTGGACTTGATGAGTTTTTAGAGCCATGTTGACTAGCTTTCAAAACATCCACCTCTAGGTAAGGATAATACTTCAGCATGTCCTTCTCTCCTTTTTCCACCAAATTTCCAGCGAAGAGAAAGTGCTTATCCAAGAGTTTTCCATACAGAACTAGAGAATCTTCATGACCTCCGTCTCCAATTTTCCTTGGAGATAAGACTTCTAACTGACTTCCAAAAATTGGAAGGTTCTCTCCTGTTGTCACACTGCGCACCTTGGTTTGAGTCGCCTCTAGTTCTGCTACAAATTCCTTCTGTTTCAAACTGCCTTTTGACACTAAAATTTCGCCTACATGGAATGCCTTGGTCACCTCCAACAAATCGCCGATATGCTCCTTGTCTGTGTTGGTTAAAATCAGCTGGTCAATCTTGGCCACTCCACGACTTTTAAGATAAGGAATTAAACTTCGCTGGGCGTTTCTGGTCGTCATCTTTTCTTGCCATTTTTCAATTTTCTTATCAGACTCTGCCTTTCCACCTACATCTATGAGAATGGTTTTCCCAGTTATATCCCGTAGGAAAATACTTTCTCCTTGCCCCACATCCAGCATGGTAATTTCATTTTCCAGTGGATACTTGGTAAGGAAAAAGAGACCTGTAATCAATAAGCTCAATACCGTTAGCCTTTTAATATTTTTCCTCAAATCATAGACCAAAGCTAAAGAAATTAATAGTAGTATCAACAGCCATGCATTGGGTTGTCCAAAGACAAGCGGTCTACTTGCCACCTGTGATACCAAACGAATCATCCCTTCCAACCATTCAAAGATAAAATTCAGCTGAATGACTGGATAGAGAAAGGAAAGGGCAAATAAGAGGGACAAAAGCGGTAAGAAGACCAAGTCAAATAGAAAGGAAAAGACAAAGGTCAAAAGGATGGACCAAGGCTGAAATTCCGCGAAATAGAAGGATAAAATAGGCAATATTCCTAAGGAGATGACTAGACTTTCTCTGGCAACAGCCTTGAGTCCCTCTCCTTCTTTGCTGGTCATGGTTAAGATAAAAGCATAAGCGCAGGACAAGACTCCTCCTGCAGTCAGGAAAAAGTTAGGCATGACAATAAAGAGGACAAGCACCGTCAAGGCAAAATTATCCAAGCCCTTAACCCCATGTTGAGCCAGTAACTTTTGCAAGAGACTGCGAACGACCGAAGCTGAAAATCCTGTCAAACCAGCATAAATAAGAGAAAAGGGATAGGTCAGCCATTTCAACTTTTCTTGGGTCAAGCCCAATCGCAAGAGTAGTTTCTTAAATCCGTCCATGAAAAAACCTACCTGCATGCCTGATAAGGCAAAGAGGTGGATAATTCCTAAACTAGAATAAAGCTCATTCATCTCATCAAAATCTGTGTCCAGATATCCTAGCAAGAGACCTGTCATGTAATTGCGCATAGGATCTGGAAAATGTGTCTTAATCCAAACTACAGCCTTTCGACGTAAACTGGACAGGTTTTCAACTATATCCCAACTGCCAACCTTTTGAAGTGACTGGATTCTTTTAATATTGAGAGTCTGGTAAATTCCCTGAGTCTTCAGATAGGCTTGGTAGTCAAAGCCACCAAAATTTCTCTGCCCTTCTGGCTCAGAAAGCTTCCCTTCTAGTCCTATCTCATGAAGGTCTGTTAAGGCGTGAAAGGCTTCTTTCTCCTCTTCGGACTGGAGTTTATAATAGACTTGAAAAATGCGTCCATCAGCCTTGCCACGAAAGGACAGACTATCACCATTGACCTTAATAGTGTCAGGCAAAATCCGCACCCTCTCAACAGAATACGCCAAATTTTGACTTGCTTGACTCTGTTGCCAATTTTGAAACAGAAACCAGAAGCCAAAGATTCCACAAATTACTAGAACTTTACCTGCTAATTTCCAAGGAAATTGGAAAAAGAGACAGACTAGCAGAAAAACGAAGCCCAACAAAGCAAGATAGGATGCTGAGAAAATAGCGTAATAAAGCCAAAGTAACAGACAACTCAGGTAAATTAGGTGAATAGGGAGTTTCTTAATCCACTGTAACATAGTCTTTTAGCTTTTCTATCGTTTTAGCACCAATGCCAGAGACCTTCTTAAGTTCATCAACCGACTTGAATTTGCCATTCGTCTCACGATGATCGATAATATCCTGGGCTCGTTTTCCTCCCAAGCCTTTGACCTGCTTGAGTTCTTCCAGACTGGCCTTGTTGAGATTGACCTTCTTTTCCTTGCTTGTTGAAGAAACTGTCCCAGAAGCAGTCTGTTGACTAGCTACTTCTTCCCCCTTAGTTGGAACGTAAACCAGAGCCTCGTCACTGATTTTTTGGGCCAGATTGAGCGACTTGCTGTCTGCTTGCTCTGTCAAGCCACCAGCCTTCTGAACAGCATCATTGACTCGACTACCTACAGGCAAATCATAAATTCCAGGTGCTTTAACAGCGCCTTTTACATCTACTGTGATTAGATCTTGTTCAAGGGGTTCTTCCTTTTCTTCCTTGTTCACTTCCTTTTCGGTCGATGAATCCTTGGAAACAGCTGCAACTTCTGCCTGTAAATTCGTTTCCTTGACAGGTGTTTGTGAATCTGGCTTTAGCAGGAAAAATCCTCCTACAAGCAAGCCCAGACCAGTACAAATGACGATGATTTTATACTCTTTGATTTTCTCGATAATTGCTTCCATATTTTCTCCTCTCTTAGATTATTCGTAAGAGGAAGAAAAAACAGTTGAAAATTTCTTCTCAACTGCTTATTTATTTGCAAAATAGTCTTCCTTGGTCAATACATAATGAACTCTTGTAACGATTCGGCCTTCTTCATGCTGGTCCATACAAGCATATGGTTCTGCATGGGAAAAACGCATGCCTGATTTCTCCATGACCTTTCCAGATGCGGGATTATCCTTATCATGAAGGGCGGTCAACTTGTTCATTCCAATATTCTCAAAAGCCAGCTTAATCACGGCACGATTGGCTTCTGTCGTCAAACCTTGATTCCAATATTTTTTATTGATAATGTAGCCAATAGCTGCCTTCTTAAGAACAGGATCAATCTTGTGCAAATCAATGGTTCCGATAAATTCACCATTACTTTTTAATTCGATTCCCCAACGTCCCAAGGGATTAGCCAAGTAGAACTGAGCAATGTTATTCTTGGTTTCTTCCAAGCTTTGATTGGTTGGAAAAGTGTAGCGCGTATTTTCTCTGTCCGAGGCATACTCAAACATAGCTTCCGCATCATCCAAGGTTACAGGTCTAAGCAATAAACGCTCTGTCTCCACTATTGGATACTGAGCTAGTTTTAAAAAAATTGATTCCATACTTCTCCTCCATTTAAAAATATTTTCTACCAGTCTAGCATAAAAAATAAGTTACAACAAATTTTTCTTGCTTTTTAAAGCGGTTTCATATAGAATAAAATCATCACCTTATTTTATAGATAATGTGATAAATCATTTACAACCCGTCAATAGAAAGGGAGTTTTTCTCTATGTTAATCGGAATTCCAAAAGAAATTAAGAATAATGAAAACCGTGTTGCCCTAACACCTGCTGGTGTCCACAGCTTAGTCGGCCGTGGTCATCGCGTTCTTATCGAAACAAATGCTGGTCTCGGTTCTGGCTTTACTGATGCTGACTATCAAAAGCAAGGAGCTGAAATTGTCGCTACTGCCGGTGAAGCCTGGGCAGCTGAGTTGGTCGTGAAAGTAAAAGAACCACTAGCTTCTGAATATGGTTATTTACGTGACGACTTGCTTCTCTTCACCTACTTGCACATGGCCGCTGCTCCAGAATTAGCAGATGCTATGTTGGAAGCAAAAACAACTGGGATTGCCTATGAAACTGTCCGTGATTCCCAAGGTCAATTACCACTCCTCGTACCTATGAGTGAGGTTGCAGGCCGTATGGCAGTCCAAATTGGGGCTCATTTCCTAACTAAGCAAGCAGGAGGTTCTGGTGTCTTACTGGGTGGTGTGCCGGGTGTACCTAAAGGGAAAGTAACCATCATCGGTGGCGGTGTCGTAGGGACCCATGCTGCTCGAATTGCTCTTGGTCTTGGTGCACAAGTAACCATCCTTGATATCAGTGCTAAACGTCTCTCCGTTTTAGAGGAGGTCTTTGGTCACCAAATTCAAACTCTTATGTCAAATTCTTTCAACATCGAAGCCAGTGTGAAAGATGCGGATGTTGTTATTGGGGCAGTTCTCATTCCAGGTGCCAAGGCACCAAAATTGGTGACAGATGAGATGGTCAAACAAATGCGTCCAGGATCAGTCATCGTTGACGTTGCTGTTGACCAAGGTGGTGTTATCGAGACAGCTGACCGTGTGACAACGCACGATGAGCCTGTCTATGAAAAACACGGTGTGCTCC
Source organism: Streptococcus mitis SK579 (assembly GCF_000257905.1). Lineage (GTDB taxonomy): Bacteria > Bacillota > Bacilli > Lactobacillales > Streptococcaceae > Streptococcus > Streptococcus mitis_L. The sequence goes on along the minus strand of NZ_AJJL01000073.1, from coordinate 46,142 downwards.
ACTATGCCGTTGCCAATATCCCTGGTGCGGTTGCTCGTACTTCAACCATTGCCCTAACCAATGTCACTCTTCCTTATATCGAAGCTTTGGCTGGTAAAGGTTTTGTGCAAGCAATCTCTAAAGATGAGGGCTTGCGCCAAGGTGTTACTACTTATCAAGGTTACTTAACCAGTCTTCCAGTAGCCCAAGGTCTCGATAAGAAACATACTCTAATTGATGAACTAATCTAAAAAATCTAATTATCAGATAAAAGAAAGAGCAATTCCACCTGAACTGCTCTTTTTTACTATTCTATTTCTTCTTGGACTTCTTCACTCTCTTCATTCTTGACCGGTGCTGGTTCATAAGCTCGGATAATCTGAGCGACAACTGGATGGCGAACCACATCCTTAGCTGAAAAATGAACAAAGTCAATCTGATGGATGTTCTTGAGTTTCTCTTGGGCATCAATCAAACCGGACTTGACATTACGTGGTAAGTCAATCTGACTGATATCTCCATTGACAATCATCTTAGAATTAAAGCCTAAACGAGTCAAAAACATCTTCATCTGCATGATGGTCGTATTTTGCGCCTCATCGAGAATGACAAAGGCATCATCCAAGGTCCGTCCACGCATATAGGCAAGGGGGGCGATTTCGATAATTTCACGCTCCATGAGACGAGTTGTTTGGTCTTTCCCCAGAATCTGATACAAGGCATCGTAAACAGGTCGAAGGTAAGGATCCACCTTCTCCTTGAGATCACCCGGAAGGAAACCTAGACTCTCGCCAGCTTCCACTGCCGGGCGTGTTAGGATAATCCGCTTGACCTGCCCACGTTTAAGGGCAGTCACTGCTAAAGTCACTGCAAGAAAAGTCTTCCCTGTCCCTGCAGGCCCAATTCCAAAGGTCACATCATGCTGTTTGACACTATCCACATAAAGCTTTTGACCTAGAGTTTTGACACGAATAGGCTTCCCTGTATTGTCCTTGATAATTTCTTCTTCGTAAAGGGCAACAAACTTGTCGATTTCATCGTTTTTGACCATGCTAATCGCAGTCACCACATCTGGCGTACCAACGGTCATCCCACGATTTACCAAAACCATCAAGGCTTGAATAACCTGACGGGCTTCCTCACAGGCAGATTCTTCTCCCAAAACCTGGACAATCTCCGTACGAGCATGAATCACCACATCAAGCTCTTCTTCCATCAAACGAAGATGGCGTTCATTGGAACCAAAAAGATGAAACAGGTCATCTGGATGACTCAGTTGAATGTCTATTGAATGTTCCTTCAAATAAAGAACCTCTCTAATCCTTTTATTTCTTCTTATTATAGCAAAGGGATGGATAAATTACTAGCCCAAACCCAATGAATAAAGTCTAGTGTTCTAAGTATTCTTGCCAGATAGCGTCAAAGTCTCCTAGGTTAAAAGAAAAACTGGCATGCTCCTCCAAGAATCGACTCACTTCATCGAAATCATCTGTGTGTTTTGGAAAAGCTGGCTCTTCAAAAGCTAGATCTGCTAAGATAGCTTTGGGACTATTACTTTTAGGATTGCGCTCGGTCATGAGCCAAGTGTAAAATGATTTTCTCATATGCCACCCTAGATCAATTCTGTCCCAAACTGGTCTTGCTTGATTTTACCAGCTTTCATCAAGCCACCAAGTGCCTTTTTGAACTGACCTTTGGAAATGCCAAAGGTTGCCTTGATATCCTCAGGAGATGACTTATCATTTAAGGCCATGAAACCGCCATTGCTTTCCAAATAGGTCAAAATCATCTGGGCATCATTTTCCAACATTTCAAAGGAACGAGGTTTGAGGGAGAGGTTCAAGGTACGGTCTACTTCACGGAAACCAATGACACGCGCATCTAGAACTTGACCCAATCGTGGCTCTGCGTAACGTTCGCTAGGATGGATGAAACCAAGCATGTTATTCTCTGGTAGGTAGACAAAGGTTCCTGACAGCTTGAGGCGATATACAATGGCTGGCCAGTTTTGGTTCTGCATATTGTTGTAGGCAGGACGAGCCAGACGTTGGAAGTCTTCTTGATAAGCCAAGAGTCCCCAGATACGGTCTTTCTTGTCCACTTCAAGACGGATGTAGAGTTGGTCTCCCTTCTTAGGCCAGAGTTCCTTGAGCTCAGGAAGGATATCAAGTGACACTACGATTTCCTTGTCAGGTAGGCCTGTATCCACAAAGACACCCAAGTCCTTACGAACTTCTGTGACACGGCCCCAACCAAATTGGTCCTGAGTGGCAGTCACTTCTAGAGTTGTCAAGCGGAGCTTTTGCTTCATATCTGTATAGGCAAAACCTTTAACCGTATCCCCTACTGTATGTTGGCCTTCTTCCTTAGCGAGAGCATAGGTCTGACCATCCTTTTGCACAAAGTAAAAACGGTCATTTTCATCGATGATCAGTCCAACGATAAAACTTGCAAGATTTGTATTCATATTTCCTTCTTTCGAATAAAACTCAGCCAGCAATGCCAACTGAGTTTTTCTGTTTATTTTTAGACTTCCAAGAGTTCTTTTTCTTTGTTGGCAGTCATGTCGTCGATGTGTTTAACAGCATCGTCTGTTACTTTTTGAATATCTTTTTCAAGAGTCTTCAATTCGTCTTCAGTGATTTCTTTTGCTTTTTCTTGTTTCTTAGCTTCGTCCATAGCATCACGACGAATATTGCGGACAGCCACTTTAGCATTCTCACCGACCTTCTTCACTTCTTTAGCAAGGTCACGACGAGTTTCTTCTGTAAGAGCTGGGATAACCAAGCGAATCACAGAACCATCGTTAGCTGGTGTAATACCAAGATCAGAAGCGTTCAAGGCACGTTCGATATCTTTCAATGAAGATTTGTCAAATGGTGTTACCAACAAAACACGCGCTTCTGGAATCGTAATTGAAGCGATTTGGTTAAGAGGAGTTTCTACTCCATAGTATTCTACATATACACGGTCCAGCAAGCTTGCATTGGCACGACCGGCACGGATACCACCAAATTCACGAGCAAGTGATTGGTGAGACTGGGTCATTCTCTCTTTAGCTTTTTCAATAATTGCGTTAGCCATAATCTTTCTTATTCCTTTTCTTCGATATTGTTTGAAACTGTTGTTCCGATATTTTCACCAAATACGACACGTTTGATGTTGCCTGGTTGGTTCATGTTGAAGACAACCAAGTCAATGTCGTTATCCATTGAGAGGGTTGAAGCTGTTGAGTCCATGATACGAAGACCTTTATTGATAACGTCACGATGAGTCAATTCTTCAAACTTAACGGCTGTCTTGTCCTTCTTAGGATCGGCATTATAAACACCGTCGACACCATTTTTAGCCATAAGGATGGCATCTGCTTCGATTTCAGCTGCACGAAGAGCCGCTGTTGTATCTGTTGAGAAGTATGGTGAACCAATTCCGGCACCAAAGATAACGATACGGCCTTTTTCAAGGTGACGAAGGGCACGTCCACGTACGTAAGGCTCTGCCACTTGTTGCATGGCAATAGCTGTTTGAACACGCGTATCGACACCAACTTGTTGCAATGAATCTGCCATCACAAGAGCATTCATAACAGTCCCAAGCATTCCTGTGTAATCTGCCTGAACGCGGTCCATTCCTGCTTCTGCAGCAGGTTCTCCACGCCAGAGATTTCCTCCACCGATAACAAGGGCAATTTCGATACCTAAGCTATGAACTTCTTGAATCTCTTTTGCGATTGTTTGAACTGTTTGGATATCAATCCCTACGCCACGTTCACCGGCAAGGGCTTCACCTGATAACTTAATTAAAATACGTTTATACTTGGGATTCGCCATTTTCACTCTCCTTCTTTTATCCTACCTATTTTATCACAATTTCTAAGATTTTTATAGTATCATGAGCAATTCTTTCAAAAAAATTAGACAGTTAAAAATTCCTCTAAATCGCTGAGGGCACGCTCTGCAATTTTTTCATAACGAGCCTTCTTATCACGGATACGCTCGCCTTCCAACTCTTTGATAATCCCAAAATTGACATTCATTGGTTGAAAATGTTTGCTGTCCGCATGGGTGATGTAATGAGCCAAGCTTCCAATAGCTGTCGTCTCTGGGAAAATAACCTCGCTTTCTCCCTTGAAGAGACGAGCTGCGTTAATCCCCGCAACTAAGCCTGATGCCGCTGATTCAACATAGCCTTCCACACCAGTCATTTGACCAGCAAAGAAGAGATTTGGTTGCTTCTTAGAACGGTAGGTCTGCTCCAGAAGATTTGGTGAATCCATGTAAGAATTGCGGTGCATGACACCATAACGAACAAACTCAGCATTTTCAAGACCTGGAATCATTTGGAAAACACGCTTTTGTTCTCCCCATTTGAGATGGGTCTGGAAACCGACAATATTATAGAGACTACCAGCCGCATTGTCCTGACGAAGTTGGACAACCGCGTACGGTGTTTTAAACTCTCCATCACGAGGTCCTGTATAGTCGTCTGGATACTCCAAACCGACTGGCTTCATAGGACCATAAAGCATAGTTTTAATACCACGTTTAGCCATGACTTCGATAGGCATACATCCTTCAAAGTACTTTTCTTTTTCAAAGGAATTGAGCGGTGCTTCCTCCGCATTGACCAAGGCTTCATGAAAATCCATAAACTCTTGTTTGGTCATAGGCGCATTGAGGTAGGCCGCCTCTCCCTTGTCATAACGAGATTTGAGATAGACCTTGCTCATATCGATGGTGTTGACATCGATAATAGGCGCTGCCGCATCGTAGAAATAGAAGCCATCGCCGTCATTAAGGGCATGAATCTTCTCAGCCAGGGCATCGCTAGTCAAAGGACCAGTAGCGACCACAGTAATAACGTTAGTTGGCAATTCTGTAATTTCATCACGAACCACCTCAATCAAGGGATGGTTGGCCACTTTTTCAGTCACCATTTGAGAGAAACCGTCACGGTCCACCGCAAGGGCACCACCAGCAGGAACACGTGTAGCTTCTGCTGATTCCAAAATGACAGAACCCAAGCGACGCATTTCTTCCTTGAGGAGACCCACTGCATTTGTCAGAGCATCTCCACGAAGAGAATTGGAACAAACTAACTCTGCAAAATTGTCTGTTTTGTGCTGGGGTGTTGACTTGACACCACGCATTTCATAAAGTTTAACTGGAATACCACGCTCTGCGATTTGGTAGGCTGCTTCAGAACCTGCCAAACCAGCACCGATAACATTGATATAAGATTGAGACACGACACTAATACCTCTTTGGGAGTGTGAAAACAAATTTCACATTGAAAAAGCCAATCGGACTTAAGAGCTTTCGAATTTCTTGGCTCAGGCTGAAAAAGTCCACAGGACTTTTTCACTCCCACAAATCTTTCTAATTTTTTATTCTACTAGTATAACAAAAAAAGGGAAGAAGGCAAACTTCCCTGTTTATACTCAATAAAAATCAAAGAGCAAACTAGCCACAGGTTGCTCAAAGCACTGCTTTGAAGTTGTAGATAGAACTGACGAAGTCAGCTCAAAACACCTATTTTGAGGTTGTGGATAGAACTGACTAAGTCAGTAACCACAACTACGGCAAGGCGACGTTGACGCGGTTTAAAGAGATTTTCGAAGAGTATTAGTCATTTTCTTGGTTTTCTTCCCAGTCATGATAGGCAGCGTATAGCTGGCTTTTATTCCACTGGTAGTATTTCGCAACTTCCTTAATAGCTTGATTTTTCTTCATACCATGTTGGATGCGGACTTGGATTTCTAAGAACAAGTCCTCCTCGTCTTTTTCCTCCACATCCTGACTGGCACCTTCAACAATAAGAAGGCATTCGCCCTTGAGTGGCGTTTCAGCGATGCTTTCCAGCAATTCAGAAATGGTACCTCTTTGGTATTCTTCATAGATTTTAGTCAATTCCCTGACCAAAACGACCGAGCGGTCACCGTAGACTTCTAGCATATTTTCGAACGTATCTGCCACACGATGGGGCGATTCATAGAAAATCTGTGTTTCAGGATAGTCTTTTTTCGAGTCGAAAAATTGCTTTTGCTGGCCTGATTTTCTGGGTAAAAAGCCGTAAAAGATATGTGGCTGTGGCGCTAAACCACTGGCAATCAAGGCAGAAATTCCTGCAGAGGCACCTGGAACTGTTACAACAGCAATCTCTTCCTCAATGACTGCCTTAACCAAATCATGACCAGGGTCTGAGATACTAGGCAGACCCGCGTCGGATACCTGAGCAATACTTCGTCCCGCCTTCAAGAAACCAATCAAATCAGGAATTTTTTCCTTGGCATTGTGCTCATGAAAACTAATCTGCTTAGTATAAATGTCAAAATGCTTGAGCAGAAGCCCTGTATTGCGCGTGTCCTCAGCAGCAATCCAGTCCACTTCTTTCAAGGTCTGAATAGCTCGAAAGGTCATATCATCTAGATTGCCAATCGGCGTTGCTACTAGATACAGCTTACCATAGGGAGACTGCCCCTTAAAACTTTTTTGAATCTGCATGCCTACTCCCTGTATAACAACTCGTCACAGAACATACATTCCTCGTCCTGCTCTCGACGTTGTCCATAAAAATCATTACATACGTGAAATCCATCACGGTAAATGCGACGGACACTTTCGCGAACATGTTTGGCCTTGACAGGAGCATCTGCTTCCACCTCACCCAAGCGTTCGCGCAACTTACTATTTTCCAAGCGAAGAGCTGTATTTTCCTCTACCAGGCTCTTGAGATTTTTCTTGATGGCTTCCACATCGGCTAAGGTTACCAATAACTGTTGGGAAAAATCATCCAGCGCGTCAAATAATTCTTTTTTGTCCATAAACCAGCCCTTTCTTTTCTTTATCGTTCATTTTTGATTTTACATTTCTTTCAAGACCAGATATTCCATGGCATTTTGAAAGCTGACATTAGCCTGCCACATTTTTCTAGTTTCTAGCAAATCTTGTAGAATCACTCTTACTCTTGCTTGCAGGAGATCCTGCCCACAGAGGACTTCAAGAATCCGTAAAACCTGATCTTGTTTTTCCTTATCATCTGCCAAGCTAGCTAGTTTGGCAACTTGCAAATAACTTTCTTTTTTCTTAGCCACTAACCAAGTCAGCAGGCGTTCACTTTCATCAACCAAGGTCCAAAAACTTGCCTGATTGGCTAGCTTTTCTGCTTCAGCTCGTGATTGACTAAACTGGGCTAAAAGAGTCGCTTTTTTCTTAACCAGTCCCATTTGTTCTAAGAGCAATATCAGCTTCTCTTCTCGCTTTTTAAAGTGGAAAATCTGGGTCCGACTTCGGATGGTCGGTAAGATCTTTTCTTCATCACTGGTCAAGAAGAAAATGTAAACCTCACTCTGGGGTTCTTCGATGACCTTAAGCAGAGAATTAGCTGCGTTAGGATGCATTTTCTCAGCTTGCTCGATAATAAAGACCTGTTGTTGGTTTTCAATCCCTGCTTGGAAAAACTGCCCCACCAATTCTCGAATCCGTTCTGTCTTGATGACCTGATTGACTGGCTTAATCAAGGTAACATCTGGAAACTCTTCCTGTTCAATCAGCTTACAATTTCGGCATTTCTCACATGGTAAAACACCTACTTTATCTGTACAAAAGAGGCTCTTAGCTAAAAATTGCGCCATTTCCAAGCTTCCAAAGAAACCTGAAAAGAGGTAGGCATGATTGAGCTGGTCTTGTTCTAGGATACGGACAAAGCGATCAAACTGATCTGGCTGCCAGGCCTTTAGTTGATCTTGTTTCATTTAGCTAATCCCATCCTATCAAACAAGACAGCCTTGGTTGTTTCCACAACTTGCTCCAATGGAAGACTCGCATCAATCTTGACAATACGGTCTCCTTCTTTGTCCAGAAGAGAAAGGTAACCTTGACGAACTTTTTTATGCAAGTCCAACCCCTCCAAGTCCAAACGATTAACCTCGCGATTGGTATTAGCAGCAATGCGAGCCAGCCCTTCTTCCACCTCAATGTCAAAATAGAGGGTCAAATCAGGTTTGAGACCATCTGTCGCAAACTGATTGAGCCAGTCAATTGCTTCAATATCTAAGCCACGACCAAATCCCTGATAGGCAAGAGAACTATCGATGAAGCGGTCCATAATGACCAACTTACCAGCTTCAAGTGCTGGAAGAACCTTTTCCACCAAGTGCTGTCTGCGACTGGCGATATAGAGTAAAAGCTCTGTTTTAGGATCCATCTGAGTATGACTTGGATCCAAAATCACTTGACGAATCTTCTCCCCAATCAAGACTCCGCCAGGTTCGCGGGTCGTCAGCATCTCTACTCCATTTTCCTCTAAAATTGGTAGCAGAGCCTCTAAAACACTGGTCTTGCCTGCTCCCTCTGGTCCCTCAAGAGAGACTAAAAATCCTTTTGACATGTCTAACTCATTTCTTTTTTACTACTTCTATTCTATCAAAAAAATAGGGGTTTGTGACAATCTTTTTGTCTTCTCATTTCATACTCAATGAAAATCAAAGAGCAAACTAGGAAGCTAACCGCAGGTTGCTAAAAACACTGTTTTGAGGTTGCAGATGGAAGCTGACGCAGTTTGAAGAGATTTTCGAAGAGTATCAACCACCATAAAAGAGGCAGACAAAGCCACCTCTTATTTACCAAGTTTTTTAGTTCGTTTGTAGGCTTTAGTGACTGCCTCCATGACTGTTCCTCGAAAAGCATGCGCTTCTAGGCTTGCTACACCAGCGATAGTCGAACCTCCTGGGCTGCAAACTTGGTCTTTCAATACTCCAGGATGTTGCTGACTTTCAAGGACCAATTGCCCAGCTCCTACCACAGTTTGAGCCGCCATTTTCAATGCCGTTTCTCGTGGAAATCCAGTCTGAACACCTGCATCTGCCAAGGCCTCAATAAAGAGATAGACAAAAGCCGGTCCACAGCCTGCAAGACCTGTCGCTGCGTCGATTAAGCCTTCTCCTAGTTCAACCAAGAGACCAGCCTTAGTTAAAAGCTGACAAAATAGCTCACTGTCCTCAGCCCTGCAATTAGAAGACAAGGCATAACTAATCACTCCTTGTCCGATAGAAGCAGGGATATTTGGCATCATACGAATAATTCGGTGTTGACTTGGAAGAAGACTAGCCAGTTTTTCCAAGGTCAATCCAGCTGCCATCGAAATCAAAAGAAGACTTTCTCTTTTTTCAAGGATGGTCTGGTATTGAGAAAGCAAGTCTGAGAACTGTGCAGGCTTTACTCCTAGAAAAATCACATCTGCTTCTGCGAATATTTCTTCATTGCTTGAAACCTGACCACCAAAGTCTGCAATGAAAGCATCTACCTTGGCTTGACTACGATTGGCAAGAATAATCTGGGCACCCGTCTTGGTCTGCAAAACAGCCTTGGCCAAACTAGCTCCCATATTTCCTAAGCCGATAAATCCAATCTTCATCTCTTACTCCCTTATCTGTCCGTCACCAGTAACCACATACTTATAGCTAGTCAATTCTTTTAAGCCCATTGGACCACGCGCATGCAATTTCTGAGTAGAAATCCCCATTTCACAACCAAGACCAAATTGGCCACCATCTGTGAAACGAGTCGAGGCATTGACATAGACAGCTGCAGAGTCCACTTGATCTGTAAAGTAAGCTGCAGCTTCAGCGTTTTCCGTCACAATGGCATCCGAATGATGAGTACTGTGAGCTTCAATATGGGCAACCGCTTCTTCTAAACTGCTCACAACCTTAACAGCTAGGACATAGTCTAAAAACTCAGTGTCAAAGTCTTGTGCTTCAGCAGTTTGGCCTGAAACAAACTGACTTGCTTTGCTATCCAAGCGGAATTGAATTGGTTCCAACCCAGCTTCTTTTCGATCGACAACTAGCACTTGCTCCAAACGAGGAAGGAAGCTTGCTGCCTTGTCTTCATGAACAAGCAGAACCTCCATGGCATTACAAACAGAAGGACGACTGGTTTTAGCATTATTGATGATAGACAGAGCCTTGTCTTCATCTGCATCCTTATCCACATAAACATGGACAATCCCAGTCCCTGTCTCAATAACAGGTACGATCGCATTCTCAACCACGGCATTAATCAAGCCAGCTCCTCCACGAGGGATGAGAAGGTCTAGATAACCCTTTGCCTTCATCATGGCATAGCTACTTTCTCGACTGGTATCTTCCACTAGTTGAATCACATCTGAGTGAATAGTAGTCGTTTCCAAGCCCTTCTTCAAGGCTGTGACAATGGCATGGGCTGTTTGATAGGCGTCCTTACCACTACGAAGAACAACTGCATTTCCACTTTTAAGAGCCAGAGCAGCCGCATCAGACGTCACATTTGGACGGCTTTCATAGATTATACCAATAACTCCCATAGCTACACGTTTCTTTGTGATAACCAAACCATTTTCAAGATGATTGGTTTCTAAAATTTCACCGATTGGATCTGGTAAGGCAACCACTTCACGAATACCAGTTGCCATCGCTTCTATACGACCTGCATCCAAATAAAGACGATCCAGCATCACATCTGAGATTTTACCCTTGGCCGCTTCCATATCGAGGGCATTGGCCGCTAAAATTTCCTCTGTAGCAGCCGCTAAGTGATCAGCCATGGCTAGCAAGGCTTGGTTTTTCACGTCTTCACTAGCTGTGTTGATTGATTTTTTAACAGCCTGTACCTGTTCAAATTGTTCTTGTGTACTTACCATAGTTTACCTCTAAAATTCTGTAAAGAGTAGTTGGATTTCAGGAGTAATGGAAATCCAGTCATCACGGTGAATCAAGACACCCTTGGCTTTTTGAGAACGCAACATATCCTCCAAAGCAGATGCCCCAAATTGCACGCGCCCTTTTCCAAGTGATTTTCCACTTTCCTTGTCAAATACTGTCACGATATCACCGTAAGAAAAGGCTCCTTCTGCTTCAACAATACCAGATAAGAGAAGACTCTTTCCATGTTGAGAGAGAGCTTCAGCAGCCCCTTTATCAACCCAAATAGAACCTTGGCTCTGAGCATAAAAGGCAAGCCATTGTTTTTGGGTACGAAGTCCCTTCTCTTGCGCAACAAAGTAGGAACCATCCTTGGTCTTCTCCGCTGCCTCAATCATGGCATCTGCCTTCAAGGATGAACAGATATAAACAGGAACGCCCGATTCTGTCGCAATAGTGGCTGCTTTGATCTTAGTCAACATACCACCTGTCCCATTTGACGAGCCAGCTCCACCAGCCATATCAATAATCTCACGATTAATGGTCTCGATTCGCTCCAAACGTTTGGCTCTTGGATCTGAATTAGGATTTCCAGTATAGAGACCGTCCACATCTGTCAAGAGGACCAAAAGATCTGCTTGGACCATGGCTGCTACCTGTGCACTCAGAGTATCATTGTCCCCAACCTTGAGTTCATCTATAACGACACTGTCATTCTCGTTGATGATAGGAATCGCTCCACGGCTAAGTAGAACTGACAAAGCCTGATGGGCATTTTTATAACGACGCTTATCCACAAAATCATCCTGAGTCAGCAAGATTTGTGCAGAAACGATTTGGCGCAAGAGAAGATTGGTCGTGTATTCTTCCATTAAAAGCCCTTGTCCTACCGCTGCTGAAGCCTGTTTATCAGCAATCTTGGTCGGACGCTTTTTAAATCCTAAGGCTCCAAAACCAGCCGCAATGGCACCTGACGATACCAAAATCAATTCATGACCAGCCTCGTGCAACATAGCTAACTGCTGGGTAATAGCTTTTACTTTACTACGTGATAAACTTCCATCCTCATTCGTCAGAGAAGAAGTCCCTACCTTAAAGACAATACGTTTGTATTTCATAGTCTCACTCCGATTCTTCATATTTATCTATTATAACATGAATGGCAGAAAATAGAAAAGAGTTGATTGGAAAAAGGTCGAGACAAGCTATCTCAACCTTTTATCACGTCTAATTCTTTTTCAATCTCTCTAAGGTTTCCTTAAAAAGCTCTGGGATATCTGCAGTAAATTCCAAAATCTCACCTGTTCGTGGATGAGTAAACCCTAAAGTCTTAGCATGAAGAAATTGTCCATGTCCCTTAAGTGTCTTGCGTGGACCATAGACTTCATCACCAGCGACTGGATGGCCAATATAAGCCATGTGGACACGGATTTGATGGGTGCGGCCTGTCTCCAGCTGCAACTCTACTAAACTATAATCGCCAAAGCGTTCCAAGACATAGAAACGGGTCACTGCAGGCTTCCCTTTGGCAGTCACAGCCTGTTTCTTACGGTCTTTTTCACTCCGGCCAATCGGTGCTTCAATGACACCACGATCATTGGGCAAATTTCCATGAACAATCGCCCAATATTTGCGGAGAGACTTTTTATCCTTGAGCTCTTGGGCAAGTGCTAGATGCGCCTCATCGTTTTTAGCAATCATGAGAAGGCCCGACGTATCCTTATCAATACGGTGAACAATTCCTGGACGCAGAACCCCATTGATACCCGACAAGTCCTTGATATGGTACATAAGAGCATTTACTAGGGTTCCACTAGTATGACCAGCACTCGGATGGACAACCATTCCCTGAGGCTTGTTAACGACGGCCACATCCTCATCTTGGTAGATGATTTCTAGCGGAAGATTCTCAGCTACATACTCTAAAACCTCTGGTTCTGGCACATGGTAAGTGACAACATCACCCTCTTGGACGGTGTATTTAGCTTTCTTGACTTGACCATTGACCAAGACCTGGCCTGATTTGATTTGTTCATTCGCGAGACTGCGTGATAATTCTGTCAAATCCGACAAAGCCTTATCCAAACGCAGGCCACCAGTTTCAATTTTAATTTCCATTTATTTCCTCTTTTAGCATTGCAATCAATAAAATAATCACTCCAACAGTCAGATAGCTATCTGCAACATTGAAAATTGCAAAATTAATAAAGTCAAGGTGGAACATATCCACAACAAAGCCCTGACTCACCCTGTCAATAAAGTTTCCAAGACCTCCAGCGATGATTAAGGTTAAGCCAATCACCATCCAGATTGAGTCTTCCATGTGTTTGTACAAATACCAAATGGCACCTACCACGACAACCAGAGTAATAACAGCGAATAGCAACTGCTGGTCTTGTAAGATAGAAAAGGCTGCCCCTCGATTTTGCAGGTAGGTCAAGCTAACGAAATTGGGAATCCAAGAACGCACTTCACCCAGTGGAATTTGCTGGATGATATAGGATTTTACCAATTGATCCAGCCCAATCAAAAGCAGTACAATGACTGCCACTATTCCTCTTTTTTTCATGATTTCCTCTTCTGATCAAAATATTCTTGCATGACTTCTACAAAGAGAGTCCCAGCTTGACTAAGTTCCACTTCTTCACGTTTAACATAGACCATGCGATTATCTAGGTTATCCTTGAGACGAATAACTGTAATTCCATTAACACTGTCACTATCTAAAAATCCAGAACCTGTTGCATAAGCATCCGTCCGCTCCAAAATACCATTCAAGGTAGCACGGTCTGTCACATTAAACATCTGTGAGCTCGCACTGGTATCAACAAAGTTCTCTGAATAATAAAGGTACTCGTCTTTTTCTTGAGTGAAACGAACCGTTGGTAGATCAGCTAAATCCTTCATGACCAATTCCTCTTTCTGAGCCAAAGGATGCCCCTCACGGAGATAAATATGGGTATAGAAGGGAATCAATTCGATGACCTCTAGGCCTAGCTTTTCAACCCGTTGCATAATCCCCTTTTTATTTTGATTGTTGAGGTAGATAATCCCAATCTCACTGTGCCCCTGAGCTACTTCATCAAGTATTTGAACTGTAGTAGATTCAAAAATACGGAAATTTTTGTAATCAGGATAGCGCTCTGAAAAGGCTGTAATGGTTGGTGGCAAGAAGTCATAGTGCTGACTGGCAATGGAAAATTCATCCTTTTCTTCCTCCGGATTGGCATACTGATTTTGAAAAATATCAAATCCTTTAACCAATTCTTGCGCTTTTTCATAGAATTCCATACCACGACGAGTCAAGAAAGTCCCTGAGCTGGTTCGACGGAAAATCTTAAAGCCCAACTCTTTTTCCAAATCACGAACAGAAATAGACAGACTCGGCTGACTAACATACATCTTTTCAGCAGCTTCACGAAAAGTACCGCTATTGGCAATAGCCACAACATAGCGTAATTGTTGAATGTTCATCTTCTACCCCCAACTTCTTTATCTTTTTATTATACCATATTTTAGAAGTTTTCCAAAAAGGAAAAAAGTCAGGAAATTTTCAAACCTAAACGAATACTCTAACATCCCAATACAAGAATTAGAATAATATCTTTTTTCTCATCTGATTTCAAGCAAATAAAAAACAGCAAATCTTGTTGATTTACCGTTTAAAACATAATACAAATTCGATTTAACATAAATTTATGAAAAAGCCTCTTCAATCCTATTAGCTATATCTGGACTTACCTCCCAAATCCCAACATAAGGTTGTTCAATATACTGTTTGTCTTTTATAGTATATAGATAGGCTACACTATCCTTTTCTTCATTCTGATGAGTGAATTTGATAATGATGTAATCTTTATCATTTGTCGGTTGATCATTTAAACTCTCAAAAGTTGTAGATTTGGACTGTTTCTGTATCTCCTCAATCAATTTTGAAATTTCTTCTCTCTTGTTTATAGTTTTAACATCTTCAGAAATTTTTTTCTTCAGGGAAATTACAGAGACCGTTTCAGGTTCAGGAAGAATCAATTTTTTCTTACTAAAACAAGCAGATAGAACAAGAAAAGAGATTGAACAGACTACTATGGTGATAAGCTTTTTCACACAGGTTCACATCCTTTCCATATTCCTACTTCCTTACTCAGATACAATTATAATATCAAATCTTAGCAATTTTTACAATATCTTATTCCCTTATAAAATTTATTACTGTAAAAGAGCTACATTCAACTATTTTATAATTGTAAAATAAAGTAGCCGACAAGTTCGCTTCGTAAATAGGCTTTTAAAATATGGGTATCAGCGTGGGTATCAAAATAAAAAAATAGGCTCTCCGAAAACTCGGAAAGCCTTATTTAATGCTACTTCTAGCTTCCTCGCCTTTACATTTCAAGGCTCGGGATAAAAAGGTTCACTGGACCTTTTTATTTAGCGATTGGGTAAACAGAAACTTGTTTTTTATCGCGTCCTTTACGTTCAAAGCGTACTACGCCTTCAACTTTAGCGAACAAAGTATCGTCTCCACCACGTCCAACGTTTACACCTGGGTAGATATGTGTACCACGTTGACGGTAAAGGATTGATCCACCTGTTACAGTTTGTCCGTCAGCTGCTTTAGCTCCAAGACGTTTCGCTTGTGAATCACGTCCGTTTGATGTAGAACCTCCACCTTTTTTGTGGGCGAAAAGTTGCAAGTTGTTAAGAGTCATTTTTAACATAATGTTTTCCTCCGTGTTAGTTTTCTGTGATAACTCTGGTTTGGACGAACTCCGAAAAGTCCTCCGATAGTTTTGCCATACCCAAGAAAAATGATTCAAAGAATAACTGCGTCATTTCTCTCTGGTGTGACGGGATAGCCGTAGGTAATTCAACCCGTAAAAAGCCACCTTCATCTTCGTTTAATTCTAAGATTGGTTCATAACCTGCAAACTTCTCAATGGAATTGATAAAGTTAATGGCAAGCGTAGAAACCGATGCACACACGACATCAAAGCCGTATTCGCCACTTGCGGCGTGTCCAGTAATTTCCGCACTCCTCAGCTCGCCATCTTCGGCTCTCTCAAAGACTGCTTGTATCATGTGTTCTCCTTAAAATTAAGCGTTGATTGCGTTGATGACAACTTTTGTATATGGTTGACGGTGACCTTGTTTACGGTGGCTACCTTTTTTAGGTTTGTACTTGTAAGTAACAACTTTCTTTTGTTTTCCTTGTTTTTCAACAGTTCCAACTACAGTAGCTCCAGCAACAAGTGGAGTTCCGACAACAGTGTTTTCACCACCAACAAGAACAACTTCATTAAAAGTAACTTCTTGACCAGCTTCAACGTTCAATTTTTCAACGTAAACTGCTTGACCAACTTCAACTTTAACTTGTTTTCCGCCAGTTTTGATAATTGCGTATGTGCTCATTATGCACCTCCTATGATTTTTATGGGTTTCCCCGAATTTTTGTGAAGACTCGCCTAGCATCGTGGGACGAACCACTTAAACTTGAATAATCAAGCAACGATGTTCGTGCGGTTGCACAGGAACGTGCATAGTCAACTCTTCAAGTATAGCATATCTCCTATTTTCTTACAAGTAATAACACCTAAAATGAAGCTTTTTCTTTTACTTTTTTCCGCCACGAGGCAGAAAGCATACTGAGGTAAAAAATGCTCATCATAATAGGAACACCAAGAATAGTCTTTTCATTATAGAAAATCGTCAAATAGGCTGAAAAGACAACGCCAAGGACAAAACTACTAAGCAGGCTTACAAAGATAATCCCTTCACGTAAAAATGGTGTATGCTTGGTCCTAAAATAATCCCCAAAAGCCAACATGGTTCGTTTGATGTTCCCCGTCATAAAAGCATTATTGTAGGCAATTCCTGATACTTCACCAAAGGCAGTTGTCACCAAGCCCATACAAAAGGCTAAGGGCGGTACTAGATAGATATTATCTACAGTCTGTGGCACAAAACCAATAGTGATTGATAAGATTGCCAAAGGAATCAGTGACAGAATTGGCTTTTTAACAATTCTCAATTTTTCCTTATAAACAGTTAATAAAAAGACCCCCATCATAAAAGCTAGCAAGGTGAGAACCTTATCCCTAACATCTGAAACATTATTTTGAATTAATTCTACTGAAAGAAAGACTACATTCCCAGTTTGTCCAGCTACAAGAGTATTCCCTCGCACAATAAAAGTATAGGCGTCTACATATCCTGCACAAAAAGTCAAAAAAAGCGCTAGCCTCTTAGACTGACGTGATATTTTTCTTATAGGTAATAATCTCATTTTCCCTCCCATTTCATTTACTCATCTCATTATTGTACCACTTTCTTTGGAAAAGACCTAGTAACTTATTTGAAATTTTTCCCCTCTGTTGGATAGTCCCGTCTATCTATGTTATAATGAAAGAAGGATTTGAAATCGGAAAAGGAGTAACTATGCTTAAATTAGGTGTCATCGGAACAGGGGCTATCAGCCATCACTTCATAGAAGCAGCCCATACCAGTGGAGAATACAAGCTGGTCGCAGTCTATTCTAGAAAGTTAGAAACTGCAGCAACCTTTGCGTCTCGCTATCAAGATATCCAACTCTTTGATCAATTAGAGGACTTCTTCAAGATCTCCTTTGATGTTGTCTATATTGCTAGTCCAAACTCCTTGCATTTTGCTCAGGCAAAAACTGCATTGTCTGCAGGTAAACACGTCATTCTCGAAAAGCCTGCTGTCACTCAGCCACAAGAATGGCTGGATTTGGTTCAAACAGCTAAGAAAAATCACTGTTTTATCTTCGAAGCAGCTCGTAATTACCATGAGACAGCTTTTACTACTATCAAAAACTTTTTAGCAGACAAACAAATTTTGGGGGCGGATTTCAATTATGCCAAGTATTCTTCCAAGATGCCTGACTTGTTAGCAGGACAGACACCAAATGTCTTCTCAGATCATTTTGCTGGCGGTGCTCTCATGGATTTGGGGATTTATCCTCTCTACGCTGCCGTTCGTCTCTTTGGAAAGGCTGAGGATGCGACCTATCAGGGGCAACAGTTTGACAATAGCATTGACCTAAATGGCGATGGCATCCTCTTCTACCCTGACTTTCAAGTTCATATCAAAGCTGGGAAAAACATCACTTCCAATCTTCCTTGCGAGATTTATACGACAGATGGAACCCTGACGCTCAACACCATCGAGCATGTCCGCTCGGCTATCTTTACCGACCATCAAGGCAATCAAGTTCAGCTCCCTATTCAACAGGCTCCTCATACGATGACTGAGGAAGTCGCTGCATTTGCTCACATGATTCATCAACCAGATCTGAATCTCTACCAAACTTGGCTGGAAGATGCAGGTTCTGTTCATGAGCTACTATATACCATGCGCCAGACTGCTGGCATTAGATTTGAGGCAGAAAAATGAAAACCAAACTACCTACTGAATGGCAAGAACTAAGTGACCAACTCGGTTTCCAAGAATTTACTCCCATTCAAACTCAACTATTTGAGCCCCTTCTTGCTGGAGAAAACCTCCTAGGGGTGAGTCCCACAGGAACTGGTAAGACCCTAGCTTACCTTCTACCAAGTCTTCTCAGACTACAAAAGAAAAAAGCCCAACAACTCTTGATTCTAGCACCAAATACAGAACTTGCTGGACAGATTTTTGATGTGTGTAAAACATGGGCAGAAGCTATAGACTTGACTGCTCAGCTCTTCTTATCAGGTTCAAGTCAGAAACGCCAGATTGATCGCCTAAAAAAAGGACCAGAAATTCTGATTGGAACCCCTGGTCGTATCTTTGAACTAATTAAATTGAAAAAAATCAAGATGATGAATGTGGAAACCATCATCCTAGATGAATTCGACCAATTACTAGATGATTCTCAGATACACTTTGTCGAGAAAATCACTCACTACGCACCTCGCGATCACCAACTGGTCTACATGAGTGCGACAACCAAGTTTGACCAAGAAAAGATTGCGCCAAACACACGTACCATTAATCTTTCTGACCAAAAATTGGACAACATCCAACATTTCTACATGCAGGTGGAGCAACGCCATCGTGTGGATATGCTACGAAAACTAGCTCATGTAGAGGATTTCCGTGGTCTGGTCTTCTTTAACAGCCTATCAGACCTTGGAAGCGCAGAAGAAAAATTACAATATCGTGATATATTGGCTGTTTCCCTCGCTAGTGATGTTAATGTCAAATTTAGAAAAGTCATCTTAGAAAAGTTTAAAGATAAGCAACTAACCCTACTCCTTGCAACTGACCTTTTAGCTCGTGGAATTGATATCGATAGCCTAGAATGCGTCGTAAACTTTGATGTTCCTAGAGATATTGAAACCTACACTCACCGTGCTGGCCGTACTGGCCGTATGGGCAAGGAAGGTTATGTTATCACTCTCGTCACTCATCCAGAAGAAATCAAAAAACTCAAGAAATTTGCAAGCGTACGAGAAATTATCTTGAAAAATCAAGAACTATATATTAAATAAAATCCAACTTTGCTCTATGCACATCAAGTGTATGGAGCTTTTTTGTGTATAATTCTTCAATTTTAGCTCAATATCAGAAAAAAGAACCTTGCATAGCAAGATTCTTTTAGTGTCTGACTTAAATAATTGTTCTTCTGGGAACTAAATCGAATTAAGCTTCGATTTCTGTAACCATACCTGAACCAACAGTACGTCCACCCTCACGGATAGAGAATGTAGTACCTTGTTCTACGGCGATTGGGTGGATCAACTCAACGTCGATTGTCACGTTATCACCAGGCATTACCATTTCAGTACCTGCTGGAAGTTCGATTGAACCTGTAACGTCAGTAGTACGGAAGTAGAATTGTGGACGGTAGTTGTTGAAGAATGGAGTGTGACGTCCACCTTCTTCTTTAGTAAGGATGTAAACTTCACCTTTGAATTTAGTGTGTGGGTTGATTGAACCTGGTTTAGCAATAACTTGTCCACGTTCGATTTCGTCACGTTGAACACCACGAAGAAGAACACCTACGTTATCTCCGGCAAGACCTTCGTCAAGTTGTTTACGGAACATTTCAACACCAGTAACAACTGCTTTTGAAGTTTCTTCTTTGATACCAACGATTTCGATTTCGTCGTTGACACGAACAGTACCACGGTCGATACGTCCTGAAGCAACTGTACCACGTCCAGTGATTGAGAATACGTCTTCGACTGGAAGAAGCAATGGTTTGTCAGTATCACGTTCTGGTTCTGGAATGTACTCATCAACAGTAGCCATCAACTCCATGATGATGTCTTCAAATTTAGAGTCACCTTCAAGAGCTTTAAGAGCTGAACCTTGGATAACTGGAAGATCGTCACCTGGGAAGTCGTATTCTGACAAGAGGTCACGGATTTCCATTTCAACCAATTCAAGCAACTCTTCGTCGTCAACCAAGTCAATCTTGTTCATGAAGACAATAAGGTGTTTAACACCAACCTGACGTGAAAGAAGGATGTGCTCACGAGTTTGTGGCATTGGTCCGTCAGTTGAAGCTACTACAAGGATAGCTCCGTCCATTTGAGCGGCACCAGTGATCATGTTTTTAACGTAGTCCGCGTGTCCTGGAGCGTCGATGTGAGCGTAGTGACGTTTTTCAGTTTCGTACTCAACGTGCGCAGTGTTGATTGTGATACCGCGTTCGCGTTCTTCTGGAGCAGCATCGATAGACGCATAGTCTTTAGGTTGGTTAACTGATGAAGGCAAGCGACGTGCCAAAACAGTTGTGATAGCTGCAGTTAGGGTAGTTTTACCGTGGTCAACGTGTCCGATAGTACCAATGTTAACGTGTGGTTTACTACGATCGTATTTTTCTTTTGCCATTTGAGTAAAAGCCTCCAATAAAATATATTTTATAGATAGACAGTAGGCAATACAGTCTAACTTTCCTTACTATTTTATCAAATTTCAGCTAAATTGCAAGTGTTTTACAAAGTTTTTGTGAATTATTCTTAATCAGCTAATATAATCAGCACTTCTACTCCTATCACTATAAAAAGAAAAATCAGGGGGCTCCTGACTTTTACTTAGCTGATTCTATTTCTCGTTCTTTCATTATTTTATGATTTTCATACAAACGAGATAAGAACTTAGAAATTTCTTTTAAGATAGAATAGGCTGGTACTGCGACAATCATACCAATGACACCATAAATATTACTTGATAACAAAAGTAATACCAAAATCGTAATTGGATGAACCTTCATCACACCACCAACAATTCGAGGGTAGAGGATATTCCCATCCACCTGTTGAATAATCAGCATGTAAACAACTGCAATCAGCATTCTATGAGGATCAGTAAAGACATTTGCGACAATCATTGGAATCAAACCAATACTTGGTCCTACATAAGGAATGAGATTGGCTAAGCCTGAAAAGATGGCAAAGACTAAAGCGTATTTTAAACCAATAACGCTATATCCGATAAAGGCCAAACAACCAATAATAATCGCATCAATTGCGACTCCACTAATGTACCGAGCAATTGTCGCATTCAAATTTTTTAGCAGACCTGCAATATGCAACTTATCTCTCTTTAAAACAGTGCGCTCAAGCATCGGTAAAAATTTGTGACCATCTAACAAAAAATAAACCAAAAACACAGGGGTCATAATAATAATCAAAACAGTACTAAAGAGAGCGGATAGGACACTTCCGACACTATTGGTAACGCTATTTAGGATATTTTGTAAAATATCTACATAGGATAGGTTTAACTGTTGAATAGTCGCTTGAATATCTAAATTTTGAAAGGCTGGATAAGTAGATAAATCCACAATCAAATCTTGTAAACGACTATATATAGTCTGGCTAGTCGTAATCAAGCTGGTCAACTGATTGACCAAAATCGGTAACAGATACACTACCCCAATAACTAACCCCCAAACCAAGGCACACAAGGTTAGTAGAATACCAAAGATACGATTAATTTTGAAATACTTTTGTAAAAAATTTACAATAGGATTGGTCAAATAATATAAAAAACCACCTAGAAGAAAAGGAATCATGATGGTGTTTGCGACGCTTACAAAAGGTGTAATAATCGCTCCCATCTCTCTCCATAAATAGAAGATGATTGTTAATAGTAAAATCTCACTGGTCCAAAAAAATAATTTATTCTTACGAAACATGAGGTACCTCCATTCATCTATTTTACCATACTTTCAAAAAAGCTTCTTTCTTCTATCATGAAACTGGGAATATTTTTTTCTTTATGTTAGAATAAACTTACTATGAAAAAAATCATTTTAACTCTACTAAGCCTATCCCTTATTGGCTCAGCATCTACTGTTGCTGCTCAAGATTTTAATGTTGCTGCAAAACATGTCATTGCTGTTGAGGCCAATACGGGGAAAATTCTCTATGAAAAAGATGCAACGCAACCTGTCGAAATTGCTTCTATAACAAAACTACTTACCGTTTACCTGGTCTATGAAGCACTAGAAAATGGAAGCATCACACTATCCACCCCGGTAGATATTTCTGATTATCCTTATCAATTAACGACAAATTCTGAAGCCAGTAATGTTCCTATGGAGGCCCGTAATTATACTGTGGAAGAGTTGCTGGAAGCAACCCTGGTATCTAGTGCCAACAGCGCCGCTATTGCCCTAGCTGAGAAAATTGCTGGCTCAGAGAAAGACTTCGTTGATATGATGCGGGCCAAACTCTTGGAATGGGGAATCAAAGATGCCACCGTTGTCAATACAACTGGTCTTAACAACGAGACTCTAGGAGATAACATTTACCCAGGGTCTAATAAAGATGATGAAAATAAGCTCAGCGCTTATGATGTTGCTATCGTTGCTCGTAACCTCATCAAAAAATACCCACAAGTCTTAGAAATCACAAAAAAACCTTCTTCTACTTTTGCTGGGATGACAATCACTTCGACCAACTACATGTTAGAAGGCATGCCTGCTTACCGTGGTGGTTTTGATGGACTGAAAACAGGAACAACAGACAAAGCTGGAGAGTCTTTTGTTGGTACTACTGTCGAAAAAGGAATGAGGGTTATCACAGTTGTTTTGAATGCAGATCATCAATCCAATAATCCTTACGCTCGTTTCACAGCTACATCTTCACTAATGGATTATATCTCTTCTACATTCACACTTCGTAAAATAGTGCAAAAAGGAGATGCCTATCAAGATAGCAAAGCCCCTGTACAAGATGGAAAAGAAGATACGGTCACTGCAGTGGCCCCAGAGGATATCTATCTAATTGAACGTGTCGGGAATCAATCTTCCCAATCTATTCAATTCACACCTGATTCTAAAGCAATCCCAGCACCACTTGAAGCTGGAACAGTGGTTGGTCATCTGACTTACGAAGACAAGGACTTGATTGGTCAAGGTTACATTACCACAGAACGTTCTAGTTTCGAAATGGTCGCAGAAAAGAAAGTTGAAAAAGCCTTCTTCTTAAAAGTTTGGTGGAACCAGTTTATCCGATTTATCAACGAGAAATTATAAAACATACTGAGCAGAAGCTTGCTCCAAAATAGAGACCGAGTAGCAAAAAGGCTTTAAAATCAAAAACGCATAGTATCAGGGATTAAAACCTTGATATTATGCGTTTTATTGTGGTAATATTTACTTCGTTTTCTCCTGAAATTGAAGTTTATCCCAGTCTTTTTTGAGATATTTTATTCATTACTTTAGGGAGACAATTACCAATCTCCGTTGGCAAGACCACATAATGTTCTTGAGCTAATTCTTGGGCTATAGCTGAATGAAGATGAGTCGCTACTGCCACACGTTCATAGAGATTAGATTGCTTAAACTGGCCTGCAAATCCTGCAATCATTCCAGACAGAGTGTCTCCCATTCCCCCAGTCGCCTGATATGGACCGCCAACCTGTAACTGGTAATAATCAGATTGGCCAGCTTGCCAAATACGAGTAGCTGGACCTTTCTCTACCAAAATTGTTCCTTGAGGGAAGGAAATCAAGGCACTAGCTGTTGTAGCTTCGTTTTGCTTTTCAATAGCAATACCAGACAGATTTTCCCATTCTTTTTGGTGGGGAGTTAGGATAAGCTGGTTAGACGGAAATGACAAACTTATTCTAGCAAGAATGGTCAAAGCACCTCCGTCTACAATCAAAATCTGATTCTGTTTTAAGCCAGCAAATATCTGTTTGACTAGATTTTCTCCAAAAGCATCGTCTCCTAAACCAGGCCCTAGCAAGATAACTTCTGCCTTCTCCAACTGCTCTTTTAACAATTGCTGGTCTTGAAGAGAAAAGGCCATAGTCTCAGGTAAATGACTGTGCAAAGCTGGGATATTTTCCCTATCTGTTCCAACAGTCACCAAACCAGCTCCACTTTTAACAGCTGCCAAAGCAGCCATGATGATGGCACCACCATAAGGATAAGTTCCACCTAACAGAAGCAAGCGACCATAGTCTCCTTTATGACTGGTACGAGAACGTTCAATAATGACTTTTTCTAGTAAGGCTTGATCAATTACTTTCATCGTTTTTTCCTCAATTATCCTTTATCTGATTGTTTTAAAACAACTTGATAGACTTTCTTAGTCCACTCTTCTAAGTCTTCTCCAGCATAGTCAAGATAATGCACCCTACCTTGTATTTTAGTTGGAATAATATTTTCAAATTGGCTCTTATTATGAGTTGGAATAATACAAATATACAACTCACTAAATAAATTCAACATGTCCTTAATTTTTGCAACATGGTAGCCATCAAAAATATAACCAGTAACTTTAATCAAATCTGTATAGATAAAATGAAAACTCACTCCAGGAATAAACTTGTCTTGTAATTCTTTCTTTGAAGGAGCTCGACCTAATAAACGCTCCATCGCTAATCGATAACCAGAACTTGTATTTGACCACCCTAACATGACATAGTCAAAATAATCTATCGGATCCGATGCAGCATTTCGACTATCCAAAACCAACTCCTCAGCATCTCGCCCAAAGGCTTTCACAGCAGATAAGAGCTGACCTGTTTTAAAGATAGAAATCGCTGCATCTATAGTCGTAGTATGACTACAGTAGTCTGAAGTCACTAACCTCTTATGTCGATCATAAGTCGAGGCTACTCTTTTATCTGTAGGGGTAAATGGTGGAAAAAAGGGATGCTGACAGATGTAATCTAAAATTTCTTTTTTTAAACAAGAATCAGCACACTCAATACTTGTTTGACGTTTATGAAGTTTTTCGTAAGCTATAAATTTAGCAATTTTTTCTAATTCCCACTCTTGAATATTTGGATAATCAATTAGTGCTAAGTAGTATATTCCATCCCATTGTAAACTATATTCCCCATTATAAATTTTTAAAATCATCTAATCACCTCACTCCATTATACAACAAAAAGGAGGCGCAGACCTCCTTTTGTAATCTTATATCTAAAATTTAATACTCATTTCTGCCATTTTAAATATAACTATATAAAATACACTATATTCAGCGAATTTTCTCTTATTTTCTATCCAATGTCCGAAGGGCTGCCTGATAGGTTTGCTCCATTAGCATGGTAATGGTCATAGGACCTACACCTCCAGGAACTGGCGTGATATGGCTAGCAAGTGGGGCAACTGCCTCATAATCCACATCCCCACAGAGCTTACCATTTTCATCACGATTCATCCCAACGTCAATGACTACCGCACCTGGTTTTACAAAGTCAGCAGTCACAAACTTAGCACGACCGATTGCGACCACAAGAATATCCGCTTTTGCAGCCACCTTGGCAAGATTATGGGTGCGTGAGTGAGTCAAGGTCACTGTTGCATTTTTGGCCAAAAGAAGCTGGGCCATGGGTTTACCGACAATATTGGAACGACCGATGACAACCGCATTTTTACCTTCTAAGTCAATTCCATATTCATGAAACATTTCCATAATTCCTGCAGGTGTTGAAGGAATCATGACTGGGTGACCTGACCAAAGACGACCCATGTTTAGCGGATGAAAACCATCCACATCCTTTTCTGGGTCAATGGCTAATAAAACCGCCTCTTCATCGATATGTTTTGGTAATGGCAACTGAACCAAAATCCCATGCCAAGCTGGATCTTGATTGTATTTGGCAATCAAGTCTAACAATTCCTCTTGAGTAATGGTCTCTGGAACTCGCACTACTTCGCTACGGAAACCAGCCGCAAGGGCAGAACGTTCCTTATTGCGAACGTAGACTTGGCTGGCTGGATTATCCCCAACCAAAATCACTACCAAACCAGGCACTAGACCTGTTTCTTCCTTTAATTTTGCAGTCTTTTCAGCCAACTGCCCCTGCAATTTGGCCGCTAAAGCTTTCCCATCAATAATCTGTGTCATATCAATTCTCTTTTCTTTCAAATATCTTCCATTATACCAAAAACTGCTAGTACCCTCTAACACTTCTTTCCTAGGCAATCTTATAGTTTCAAACTATAAGAAAAAGCTCTGGTCGAGCTTTTCATTAATCTTGTCTTGAAATTTTAAAATAGATTATAAAACCTTACTCAAGAAGTCCTTAGTCCGTTGTTCTTGGGTTTGTTCAAAAATCTGCTCTGGTGTTCCGTCTTCAACAACCACACCGTCTGCCATAAAGATAACACGGTCTGCCACCTCACGGGCAAATCCCATCTCATGTGTTACGATAACCATAGTCATTCCTGATTTGGCAAGGTCTTGCATAACAGCCAGAACTTCTCCAACCATTTCAGGGTCCAAGGCTGAGGTTGGTTCGTCAAAGAGCAAAACATCTGGTTCCATGGCCAAACCACGCGCGATGGCAATCCGTTGTTGCTGCCCACCTGACAAACTCTGTGGGTAAGCGTCTGCCTTATCTGGCAAACCAACTTTTTCCAAAAGCTCTTGGGCTCTCTTCTCAGCCACTATCTTGCTCTCACCTTTGGTCTTGATAGGTGACAAGGTGATATTTTCCATCACAGTCATATTAGGAAAGAGATTGAATTGTTGGAAAACCATGCCCATCTTCTCACGCATGGCAAAGAGGTCATTCTTCTTGTCCGTGATATCGACTCCCTCAAAGATAACCTTCCCTTTGGTTGCTTCTTCCAATAAATTCATAGAGCGAAGCAAGGTAGATTTCCCACTCCCTGAAGGACCGATGATAACGACAACCTCTCCACGTTTAATCTCGAGGTTGATTCCCTTTAATACTTCATTCTTTCCAAAGGATTTATGTAAATTTTCAATTTTTATCAAGGTATCTGTCATTATTTCTTATCTCCTTGTCCCATACGTTTTTCAAAAGCTTTCAAGGCTACGGTCAAAATAGAAGTCATAATCAAGTAGTAAAAGGCTGCAAATAAAAGTGGTGTCAAAGGTAGATAGGTTGTTGTAGAAACTGTTGTAGCACCATTCCACAACTCCATAACACCAATAGCTGATAAGAGGGAACTATCCTTGATAATGGTAATAAATTCGTTCCCCAATGCTGGCAAGATATTTTTGATTGCTTGTGGCAAAATCACATATCTCATAGCATTTTTAGGACGAATCCCTAGCGAATAAGCCGCCTCTAGCTGACCTTTTGGAACCGCATTAATCCCAGCACGAACAGTCTCAGAAACATAAGCACCACTGTTCATAGAGATAATCAAAATCCCTGGAATCAAGCGAGAAAGATCGACACCCAAAATTCCAACCTGAATAGTCGGAGCATTGATATGCATAAGAGCAAAGGCAATCATAATCTGAACCATCATCGGTGTCCCACGGAAAATCCAAACGTACAAGTTGGCGAGCCAAACAAGCGGTTTAAACTTTGAACGTTGCCCAAAAGCCAAGACAACACCCAAAATAGTTCCCAAAAAGACAACACAGATAGAAATGAGAACCGTCACAACAGCCCCATAGTTAAAATAAGGTAAATACTTAGGTAAAAAAGAAAAATTCATAGTCACACTGCTTTCTAAAATAGAATACTGTATGATTATAACATGTATTGAATTAAAATTCAAACCTTTTATCCAATTTATTCAAAAAAACTTTAAGCTGGTAGAATTAGCGAGAAATCTTAGTTTTTTCTAGTCAAGTTGGCCTCCTTTATGGTAAAATAGTAACGATAAGAAATGAAGGAGAATCAAAATGGAATCACATTTGGTTAGAATCATCAACCGCCTTGAAGCAATGGCAAAAGACGGCGGAAATTTAAAACGTAATTTTGAACGCGAAGGAGTTGTTGTTGCAGAAGTTGCATACAGCCACGACGAAGAAAACGGATCAATCTTTACCCTTCGTGATGTAGAGGCTCGCGAAACTTATACTTTTGACAGCATTGACTTGATTGCAATGGAGATTTACGAACTCCTCTACTAATCTAAAACAAGCTGGGATTGTCCCTGCATGTCTAACCAAAATCCTTTTTGTCTCACAAATAGGATTTTTTTATAGTCCAAATTCACAAAAATTTTCATTGTAACAACTTCTCAAAGCTGCAATCTTTTTACTTGCTTTACAGTCCAATCCTGTTATAATGAGAGTATAGAAATTTGACTATTTTTGACCTTTAAACAGGTCAGGCTAAAGAAAGAAATGAGGTAGATGTATGCTTTGTCAAAACTGTAAAATCAACGACTCAACAATTCATCTTTACACCAATCTCAATGGAAAACAAAAACAAATTGACCTCTGTCAAAACTGCTACAAGATTATCAAGACTGATCCTAACAACAGTCTCTTTAAAGGAATGACAGATTTGAACAATCGTGACTTCGATCCCTTTGGTGATTTCTTCAATGATCTAAACAATTTCAGACCTTCTAGCAATACTCCTCCTATTCCCCCAACCCAATCAGGTGGAGGTTACGGTGGAAACGGCGGTTATGGCTCCCAAAATCGTGGACCTGCTCAAACTCCTCCACCTAGCCAAGAAAAAGGCCTACTAGAAGAATTTGGTATCAATGTAACTGAGATTGCTCGTCGTGGTGATATCGACCCCGTTATTGGACGCGATGATGAGATTATCCGTGTCATCGAGATTCTCAATCGTAGAACCAAAAATAATCCTGTCCTTATCGGTGAACCTGGTGTCGGAAAAACTGCCGTTGTCGAAGGTCTAGCTCAGAAAATTGTTGATGGCGATGTTCCACATAAACTCCAAGGTAAACAAGTCATCCGTCTAGATGTGGTTAGCTTGGTTCAAGGAACGGGTATCCGTGGACAATTTGAAGAACGCATGCAAAAACTCATGGAAGAAATTCGCAAACGTGAGGACATCATTCTCTTTATCGATGAAATCCATGAAATTGTCGGTGCTGGTTCTGCAGGCGATGGCAATATGGATGCTGGAAATATCCTCAAGCCAGCCCTTGCTCGTGGGGAACTGCAACTGGTCGGTGCTACTACCCTCAATGAATACCGTATCATTGAAAAAGATGCTGCCCTAGAGCGTCGTATGCAGCCTGTTAAGGTCGATGAACCAACTGTGGAGGAAACGATTATTATCCTCAAAGGGATTCAAAAGAAATACGAAGACTACCACCACGTTCAATATACCGATGCTGCAATTGAAGCAGCTGCAACTCTTTCCAATCGCTACATACAAGATCGCTTCTTGCCTGACAAGGCCATTGACCTCCTAGATGAAGCAGGTTCTAAGATGAACTTGACCTTGAATTTTGTCGATCCTAAAGTGATTGATCAGCGCTTGATTGAGGCTGAAAATCTCAAAGCTCAGGCAACCCGTGACGAAGACTTTGAAAAAGCAGCTTACTTCCGCGACCAGATTACCAAGTATAAGGAAATGCAAAAGAAAAAGGTCACAGACCAGGATACTCCTATCATCAGCGAGAAAACCATTGAGCACATTATCGAACAGAAAACCAATATCCCTGTTGGTGATTTGAAAGAGAAAGAACAATCTCAACTCATTCATCTAGCCGAAGATCTCAAGTCTCATGTTATTGGCCAAGATGATGCAGTCGATAAGATTGCCAAGGCTATTCGCCGTAATCGTGTCGGTCTCGGTACGCCTAACCGCCCAATCGGAAGCTTCCTCTTTGTCGGACCAACTGGTGTCGGTAAGACAGAACTTTCCAAACAACTGGCTATCGAACTCTTTGGTTCTGCTGACAGCATGATTCGCTTTGATATGAGTGAATATATGGAAAAACACAGCGTAGCTAAGTTGGTCGGTGCCCCTCCAGGTTATGTCGGCTACGATGAGGCTGGGCAATTAACTGAAAAAGTTCGCCGCAATCCATATTCTCTTATTCTCTTGGACGAAGTAGAGAAAGCCCATCCAGATGTCATGCATATGTTCCTGCAAGTCTTGGACGATGGTCGTTTGACAGATGGGCAAGGACGTACCGTTAGCTTCAAGGATGCCATCATCATCATGACCTCAAATGCAGGTACAGGTAAGGCAGAAGCCAGCGTTGGATTTGGGGCTGCTAGAGAAGGACGTACCAACTCTGTTCTCGGTGAACTCGGCAACTTCTTTAGTCCAGAGTTTATGAACCGTTTTGATGGTATTATCGAATTTAAGGCTCTCAGCAAAGATAACCTCCTTCAGATTGTCGAACTCATGCTAGCAGATGTTAGCGAACGGCTCTCTAGCAACAACATTCATTTAGATGTAACTGACAAGGTCAAGGAAAAGTTGGTTGACCTTGGTTATGATCCAAAAATGGGAGCACGCCCACTTCGCCGCACTATTCAAGACTATATTGAGGACGCAATTACTGATTACTACCTTGAAAATCCAAGCGAAAAAGACCTCAAGGCAGTTATGACCAACAAGGGCAAGATTCAAATCAAATCTGCCAAAAAAGCTGAAGTAAGAACTTCTGAAAAAGAAAAATAAATTCTATAAAAAAGGAGTAGAAAATGAAATGTTTCTGCTTCTTTTTTACTAAAATAACTGTAATTTCTTGACAGCTCGACCTTTGTCCATTATGATAATAATAACGATACTAGATAATGAGGAAAATGCAATGGAAAACCCAACTTTCGGAGAAAAAAAAGCGAATACAGACTATGTTTCACGTTACGGTGTATATGCGGTTATTCCAGACGCTGAACAAAAACAAATTGTTCTTGTTCAGGCGCCTAATGGCGCTTGGTTCTTACCAGGTGGCGAAATTGAAGCAGGAGAAAATCATCAGGAAGCCCTGAAACGTGAATTGATTGAAGAGCTTGGATTCACAGCTGAAATTGGTGTCTATTACGGACAAGCTGACGAATATTTCTACTCTCGTCACCGTGATACCTACTACTACAATCCTGCCTACCTCTATGAAGCGACTTCTTTCAAGGAAGTTCAAAAACCACTAGAAGACTTTAATCATATTGCCTGGTTCCCTATTGATGAGGCTATTGAAAATCTCAAACGTGGTAGTCATAAATGGGCCATTCAATCTTGGAAAAGACAGCATAAGATTGACTAATACTCTTCGAAAATCAAATTCAAACCACGTCAGCTTCGCCTTGCCGTAGATATAGTCACTGACTTCGTCAGTCTTATCTACAACCTCAAAACTGTGTTTTGAGCAACCTGCGGCTAGCTTCCTAGTTTGCTCTTTGATTTTCATTGAGTATAAATCAAGCTACTTTATTTAAAAAGTGCTATAATAGAATTAGAAAATCGGAGGGAATGTTATGAAGCTTATCAATACGACAAACTCACACTCGCAACTTGTAAAAAGCCAGCTAGAAAGTACAGATGCAACCCTTGTTGAGGTCTATTCTGCTGGAAATACTGATGTTATTTTTACCCAAGCTCCGCTTCACTATGAAGTCCTCATTTCAAATAAACACCGTGCTATTCGCGAAACCGAAATCGAAGCCATCCAAGAGTTTTTCTTGAAACGTAAAATTGATAAGGACTCTATTGATGAGACCAATATCAAAACCCTCTACTCAGAAAAATTAATTGGGATTTCGATTCCAATCAAATAAAATTTTGGAGAGATTAGAAAGCTATTGAACCTTATAGACCAGACATAGGTTCTGACTTGCTTTTTAAATCGTCTCCAATTTTTTATCTTGAGATCTTATCATACAAGATTTTATAGACAAATAATAAAAAAGATTTGATTCTGCTTCTCACACAATCAAATCTTTTTTATTATTTTAGAAACGAATTGTTTCACGTGTTTTCTCATATGAGGTAACAAAGCGGTTGGTTACACCAGGCTCTGCCACTTCCAATGCTTGAGAAATCTTGTCAAACGAAGCATGATAATCAAATTCTTTCTCAAAAATATCTAAAGCTTCATTGAAGGCTTCTTGAATGCGTTCATCAAATGAGCGGTAGCGGTTAGAATATTGCAAGAGTTGTTCTGTCAAGGTTGCATATTGTACAATATTATAAGTTTCCGCCTCAAGCTCTTCCATATCATTCGTTGCAATTTCAAGAATACGATTAACTGACTCTATATTAACTAAGTTTTGTTCTAATTCAGCCATTAAATCTTCCGTATTATTACTTGCTGTAAAGAATAACTTCAAGAAAGTTTGTGGAATACCAGGTAGGTTCCGTTTTTCCATATATCTCTTGATGGTATGGAGACGATTAACATATACATTTGCCTTTTGACGTGCATTGATATCATCTTTTTCAATCTGAGCAAGACGTTGACTAAGTTCAACTTGTTCATCCTCAATTTCTTTCAAAGTCGCTTGTAAGTTTTCCAAACGTTCTTCAAGTAATGAATATGGCTCAGAATGTTCCTCTTGTTCTGAAGTTAATTCTAATACAGATTCTTCCAAAGACTCTAACTCAGCTTGCAATCTATGAACATGACTTGCATCTGACTCAGAAAGTAAATAGTTCTTGCTCAAACGCTCAATATCTTCTATCAATAAAGCATTATTTTCCTTCATATGTTGCAGATAAGTAGGAAGTGTTGCTACTAAACCTTCTACCACTTTCTGTGCTGCAATTTCTCTTGTAAAGATATCGTAAAGTGCATTAATCTCTTCTTGGATTTGAGTATTTTCGTACTCGGCATTATCCAATTCTAGTTTAGCAATATTCTCATGATTTTTCTTGAGAGCCTCATAAAGCAGTTGGAAACGCGCTTCGATATCTGTCTCAGCAAAATAATAGTTGGCATCTAAGAGCTTACGGTAACCATCTTCTAAATCTTCTAGTTGATCTGGTAGCTCTTTAGATAATGTTGTTACAATTGCTGGTATACGATCAACAATATGTGTCAAAGCCAAGATATGATTTTCAGCATTATCCAAAATCACAGCAGCTTCTACTGGGTCACCAGATGAATTTAAAGTTACAAACTGAGAAAACTCTGATTGGATATTTTCCAATTGTTTTTCGATTTCAGACAAACCTTGTCCATATTCTTCAGAATGATCAGCAACTCGGTGTTGCAACTCTTCAAACAAGTCCAAGGTATGAAGAACACGTCCACTATTTTTAGACTCTTGTTTCTCCAAATCTGCCAAGGCATTGCGAATTGCCGCAATATCTTCTTCAATCAAGGTAATTTGACTCTCGATTTGATCAATTTGATGACTGGCCTTGAAAAAACGGAATGAGTTATTGTAGCCTTCTGCCTCGAAAAGATTATTTTCGATATCGGCAAAAGAATTAAGAGATAAATCAACCCATTTTTGATTCCATTCACGGAAAGTCACCTGACTTTGTCCAATCAAGTGCATATTTTTTACAGCTTCAACTTCATCATTAACTGGCAGATTGTACAGTTCTTCTTTTTTCTCTTCTAAAATTGCTAATTTACTTTCATTGCGCTTCCTTACATAGATTGCGATAGCATAGGCAATGACCAATAAAACTGCAACTGCAATTATTAAATAAATTACTAGTCTAGCAGACATATTAAACTCCTTTTTTACTTGAAACAATCGTAATGATTATATCATATTTTTTAGACCAAGGGAACTACTTCTCCCGATTTTTTAGACATCAAGTGTACTATAGACAGCATTTTCTTCGATAAACTCACGACGAGGCTCTACTCGATCCCCCATCAACATATCAAAGATTTTATCTGCTTCTGCAGCATCATCCACAGAAACTCTGGCCATCAAGCGATGTTCGGGATCCATGGTTGTTTCCCATAACTGATGGTCGTCCATTTCACCTAGACCCTTATAACGCTGAATAGTTGGTTTGGTACGACCTTCACTATAACGGGCCAAGGCTTCTTGGAGTTTGATTTCTTGATCTGCGCCTGGCTGGATGTATTCTTTAATCTCGCTTCCAACCTTGACACCATAGATTGGTGGTTGGGCGATATAAACATAACCAGCTTCTAGGATTGGTTTCATATAACGATAAATTAAGGTCAAAAGAAGGGTACGAATGTGGGCTCCATCGACATCGGCATCTGTCATCAAAACGAGTTTTTGGTAACGGGCTTTTGAAACATCAAATTCTGCTCCAAATCCTGTTCCCATAGCTGTAAAAAGACTACGAATTTCTTCGTTGGCTAGAATCTTATCCATGCTAGCTTTTTCAACGTTCAAGATTTTACCACGAATTGGCAAGATAGCTTGGAACTCACGGTTACGACCAGATTTTGCTGACCCACCCGCTGAGTCTCCTTCGACAATGAAGAGTTCTGTTTCCGCAGGATTGTTAGAAGAACAGTCTGCTAGTTTCCCTGGAAGGTTAGAAATTTCCAAACCAGATTTTTTACGGGTAACTTCACGCGCACGCTTGGCAGCTACACGAGCCTTAGCAGCCAAGATCCCTTTTTCCACGATACGTTTGGCAATCTGTGGATTTTCCATGAGGAA
The DNA here is from genome assembly GCF_000257905.1 of Streptococcus mitis SK579. Classification (GTDB taxonomy): domain Bacteria; phylum Bacillota; class Bacilli; order Lactobacillales; family Streptococcaceae; genus Streptococcus; species Streptococcus mitis_L. The sequence continues at coordinate 11,756 of NZ_AJJL01000073.1, read as the reverse complement.
ATCAGAGAAGGCATCACTGAAGAGGCGATTGGTAATCTTGACCACTTCACTGTTTCCCAGTTTGGTCTTAGTTTGCCCTTCAAACTGTGGATTTGGGTGCTTAACTGAAATCACCGCAGTTAATCCTTCACGGACATCTTCTCCTGTCAGGTTGTCTTCATTGTCTTTCAGTAACTTATTTTTACGAGCATAATCGTTGATGACACGTGTCAAGGCTGTACGGAAACCTTGCTCATGCGTTCCACCTTCATGGGTATGAATATTGTTGGCGAAACTCATGACATTTTCATGATAACCCGTTGTGTACTGCATGGCTACTTCAACTGTGATATCATCCATCTCACCGTCTGTGTAGATTGGTGTATCAAAGATAACATCCTTGTTCTCATTGATATACTCAACGTAACTAGCAATCCCACCTTCATAATGGTAATGCTTGGTTTGTTCCAAACCTTCACGCTTATCTGTGATAGAGATTCGAAGACCACGATTTAGAAAGGCCAATTCTTGAATACGCTTATTTAATTTATCAAAATCAAAGGTTGTTGTTTCAGTGAAGATTTCTGGGTCTGGTGTGAAGTGAACTGTTGTTCCCGTTTTATCCGTATCTCCAACCACCTCAAGGTCTGCAACAACATGACCACGACGGTATTCTTGGTAATGAATTTTACCGTTTTTGTGGACATGAACGTCTAATTGAGTGGAAAGGGCGTTAACAACTGAGGACCCCACTCCGTGAAGACCACCTGAAACCTTGTATCCGCCACCGCCAAATTTTCCTCCAGCGTGAAGGACTGTAAAGACTGTCTCCACAGCAGGTCGGCCTGTTTTTTCCTGAATATCGACTGGGATACCACGCCCATCATCGACAACAGTAATCGAATTGTCTGGCTCAATAAAGACTTGAATATGGCTGGCAAATCCTGCCAAGGCCTCGTCAATTGAGTTATCAACAATTTCCCAGACTAGATGGTGAAGACCTTCTTTTGAGGTTGACCCGATATACATCCCTGGACGCATACGAACAGCCTCTAAGCCCTCTAAAACTTGAATTTGACTGGCATCATAATCTTGTGCCTGCAGATTTTTGATTTCTTCTGTCATCTTATTCCTTTTTCTTACATATCTAATACTTGTCTTAAATTCACGATACTGGTAAACAAGTGGGTATCGAGTCCAGCAGCTTGACCTGCTTCGATATCAATCGGCCGATCACCAATAACAAGCCCAGAATCAATCTGATACTTTTCTCTTAAATAAATCATGGACTCAGGATTTGGCTTTCTCTTAAAGCCTGAGCTAGAAGTCACCACTTCTGTAAAATATGCTGCTATAGAAGTTTTTTCTAAAATTTCCAAGACCTGATCATTTCGATGAGAGACCAAAAAATGACGCCCACCTTGATTTGAAATGTCCCCCAATAAGTCAGAAACTCCATCAAATAAAATCGGGTGTTCAAGCTCTCTGGCTTCATTTTCCTTGTACTTTTCTAAAAAATGCTCTAAGTTGGGAGCGAATGTCTCAATTGCAAAATCAGTAGAAACCTTTAAAGCTTGATAGACACTGTCATGGTCTTGTCTGATACCATACAGTGCCAATGTTTCAACAAATGCAGCTGTTGAAGTTTCGTAATTATCCAGTAAAGTGCCACCTAAATCCCAGATATAATCGTGATATTTCATAGCTTTCATTATACCATTTTTTCCTTAAAAAAGCGATGATTTCTCTGAGTTTTCAGCATAAAAAAACGAGAGTTTGACTCCCGTTTTACTGATTGTTATCAAAGACATCTCGATAGAGCATTCCTGTTCGTAACCCCTCTGCGTCTCCTCCTAATTGCTCTACCAACTCGTAGGCAAAGGCAAGGGCTGTCGAGGGACCTCGACTGGTTGTCAAATGACCATCTACCACTACTGTTTTCTTGACGTATTGACCATCAATGATTTGCTCTTGAACACCATCATAACAAGTAAACTTCTTATTTTTCAATAGCCCTGCTTGATTGAGGGCAATTGGAGCCGCACAAATGGCTGCCAGTTTCTTTCCTTCTTGCTCGAAGCTTTTCAATTCTTGAATCAAGGCCTGATTATCACGCAAATGTGCAGAACCAGGCATCCCTCCAGGAAGGACAATCATGTCATAATCTGATAAATCACCATCAAAGACACGATCTGCTGTGACTTGGATTGCATGTGAACCCGTCACTTGCTCTTCAAAACCAACCATATCACAAGTGATATTTGCCCGACGCAAAACATCCACAACTGTCAAAGCTTCAATTTCTTCAAAGCCCTGAGCTAACATAACTGCTACTTTATCCATGATTTTCTCCTTATTTGATTCGTTTTAATACAACCTTTTTCCGCTTGAATCGGACTTTTCCACTCTTTTCTTCAGCTAGATTAGTCTGGTAACTCATCGATAAAAGCAAACCAACACCAATCAAGTTACTGATAATAGCCGATCCCCCTTGCGAAATAAAAGGCAGAGGAATCCCAGTCAAAGGAAGCAAGCCCGTCACAGCTCCGATATTCTCAAAGATGTGGAAGAGTAACATCATAATCAAACCTGTGGAAATATAGGTGTAGAACTGGTTATTTGATTTAAGAGTAATCTTCAACATACGGTAAATCAGCATGAGGTAAAGGGCGATAACAAGGACAGAGCCAATAAAGCCAAAATCTTCTGCGATCACCGTGAAAATCATATCCGACTCACGAACTGGGATAAGCAGATTCGAAGCATTAAAACCTTGACCAAATAAGCCACCGCTCCCAATGGCGATTTGTCCTTGAGCCTGCTGGTAAGTGGTTGTTTGGGCAAAGTCGAATGGATTGAGCCAAGCCAAGATACGATTGATTTGGTAGGTCGGCATTCCCAGTTGATGGAGAAAAGCACGACCGCCCTTACTGATAAAAATGGCTAAGAAACCAGCAACTCCTGTTACAGCTGTCACAAATACTGGAATAATAATTTTCCAAGAAACTCCTGATAGTAAGACGATTCCTGAGAAAATGGCTACAAAAACCAAAGCCGTCCCCAAGTCACTTTGAAGTGCCAAAAGAACTAGGACTGGAATGGTAAAGACAATCATCCAAAAAATTAATAAAAAGTCCAAAGGTACTGTACGTTGCCATTCCTTATGTTTCTTTGTAAATTGGACAATCACACGAGCCAACATGAGGATATAGGATATCTTCATAAATTCTGACGGTTGGAATAGGGTAATTCCATTTATTGATACCCAGTTTTTGGCACCCGTTGATGCAACTAAGCTTGGATTATAAAAGACGATTGGCAAGACCATGAGTCCCAAACCTAACATATATAGAAAAGGGGTCACTTTCCAAAGAAATTCTGTATTAAAGAGCATGACCACAAAACCAATCACAAGCCCCAAGGCAATCCAGACGACCTGCTGCCCTAAAATGGGCAAAATATTATTTGGATAATCATGACTAACAGCTATATAGATAGCCACCACGCCAATAACCAGTAGAAAAAATACTGGCAATAGCAAACTATAATCGACTCTAGAGTCGAGAGAACGTTTCATATATACTAACCTTATACTTTCATACAATACTATTTATCAAAGTTCATTTAAAAATTTATCAACAGCCTCATCAACTTCGGATCGAGAGACGGTTTTAACAGTCGCTTCTTTTGCTAGAGATGCTACTATCTGTTTGCCATATCGCTTTCCGACAATTCTCCTATCCAAAACAAGGGTTAAGGAACGTTGGTGTTCGCGTCTCATACTTCTTCCCAAAGCCTGTTTTAAACGAATAATGGCCATTGGCAATTGATAATCATAAAAGGCATTTTTCCCTTCTTGATTCAGTTCCTGATTGATCTTTTTCGTCAAGGGCTCTTGGGGATTTTGGAAAGGAAGTCTTGGTACAACTTGAATCACAAAAGGATGACTTGAAAAATCAACTCCCTCCCAGAAACTTGCTGCACCAAGCAGGATTTGTTGTTCACCTTTTTCAAAGCGTTTCTTCAGTTGATGAACATCCCCATTTTTATACTGGGCCAGATGGCTAACTGGAAGTAAATCCGATACTGCTAGAAGCATGTCTTTAGCAGTAAAGAGAACCAAAATCGGTTGTTGGAAAGCTTGAACATCCATCAGCAAATCAGCCACCTCTTGGGCATAAACTTCTAAGGAGGTTTCTGTTACCAGGGGAAAATCTTTGACCAAGACCACTTCTTGATCCTGTTTTTTATGAGCTTCAATCTTGACAAATTTGGCTTCAGGATAGCCTAAAAGGTCTGCCAAAGAAACCCTCTGACTAATCTCAAGAGTGGCCGACACTCCCAAGACTTGACATGAATCAGGCACTAAGGAAGATAGAAGAATACGGCCTGATTTTGTAGAAGAAATTTGAATTTTCTTCTGACTCGTTTCAGTTGCTTCAAGCCAGTAATCACCTTCAGCCGTAAAATAGCGAACCAGTTCCTCAAATCCCTCTACCTCTAATTCTGAAAAATACTGGTGGAGATTGGCAAGAGAATCTAAGATATTTTTTCGAGATTTGCCAGACTGAAATTGTTCTATCAAGTAGAGACACTCAAAGCGAATACTTTCTAGTATTCGTTGTTGAATCCTATTTTCTTCTCCTACTAAAGCCTTATCAACTAAATCAATAATAGACTGGATATCGTAGGTCTCTTGAAGCAGATTTTCTAGGGCCAACAAAACTTTTTGGACTTCATCAATAATCAATAAACGGTCACTGACAAATTCAGGATTATCTTCCAGTCTGGTTACAAGATAGGCATGATTGGTCACTAAAAGCTTACAGGCTTGTGCCCTTTCTTGACTTCTTTTCCAAAAATCTTCCGTCACAAATAAGCTCTTGGATGATAAATTCCCATCATGACGAAGGTCTCTTAGAAAATGTTGGTAACGGTAGAGTTGACCAATCTCATCCAAATCCCCGGTTTCTGTCTCTGTCAACCAAACTAAGAGTTGCATTTTAAAGCGTCTAAATAAGCGATTTTCATCATTTTCCTGTAAGGAACGATAAAAGGCATCCAACTTCAGGTAATTTTGTGGTCCCTTTAAAGAATGAATATCTGTATGGAATACTTCCTTGAGACGGTTACCTTCTTCTTCCATGATTTGATTTTGAAGAATCTTTGTCGGAACACTAAGAACAATTTGACGCTCTTTTACTTGAGATAAAGCAGGTAAGAGATAGCCATAGGTTTTCCCAATCCCTGTCGGTGCTTGAATTAATGAGACAGGCTCATCTTTCAATAGCAAGCCAACCTCTTTAGCAAAACTTTCTTGTTCCTCCCTCACTTCTAGGTTCAATAGAGAAATGTTTTTAGAAAAATCTTGAGATAGTTTTCGTGGCTCCAGAGGAGCTGCAGTCTTCTTGAAATACAGTCCTTGAACTTCGACCAAGTCGGGAGAACTCAGGATAGATTGGTTTCGATAAATTTCTTCAATAACCAGATAGGACTCATATAGGAGGGCGTCAGCCATTTCCAGCAAGCGTTCCAAGAGACCTTTAGGAAGTTGGGCCATCTTTTCTCGCAAAAAAAGAAGTAATTCCGCAGTAGCTTGGGCATCTGAAAGAGCTGTGTGGGCTTGTTTTAGAGGAATTCCTAATTCTCGACACAATATCGGCAAACTATATTTTTCCAGTTCAGGGAAAAAGACCTGGGCCAATTCAACCGTGTCAACACGAGGATTTCTTAACTCATAGCCTTCAAAAAATAAATTTTCCGCCAAGAGATTAGCATCAAACTGAACATTATGGGCTACAAAAATCCCATCCTCCACCAAGTCAAAGATTTTTCTGGCAACTTGCGAAAAATCAGGTGCTTGCGCCAGACGTTGGTCTGTTAATCCTGTCAGTTCTTTGATATGAGCATCTAAGGGTTCATGTGGATTGACATCCGTCGTATAGTGATCGACGATTTTTCCGTCCTCAATCACGACAATTCCCACTTGGATAATTTTAGCCTTACTACCTGTGCTAGTTGCCTCTAAATCCACCACAACATAGCGATTACCAATCGTTTTCATTATAAAAAATTATACCAAAAAAAGGGCCATTTGGCACCTGCAAACATGGGATATTTTTCAAACTCAAGAAGGTCATTTTTCTTAAAAATATCGTCAAATAGAGCAGTCTAGCCTGCTGACTTTTTGAAAATAGTGAAGAAATAAGAAAAATTGAGAGAAGAAATATTTTCACCTTCCTTCTCTCAACGAATCATTTACTTTATTTAACCATATCAGGATCGTAGTCATAAAATCCTGTATCAAGGAAACGGTTTTTAGGGTGAAGTTTACGAACTTCTTCATCCAGCAAGAAGGCTTGGTCATGGCTAAAGTTACCCTCTTGGATCAAGCTACGCGCTTGGATAAAGAGTTTTGCAATCTCAACAAAGTTCTGACCAGGTGTATAGAGACCTTCTAATTTCCAGTGAGTAAAACCATGCTCCACCAATTCTGTCAATTTGGTCATCAAATCAAGGTCATTATTAGCAAAAATGTGGGTTCCATGATTGTCTTCAAAAATAGAATAGTGACTCTCAGGATCACTTGGCTCAGCCAAGAAAAGGTCACGCTTACGGGTCTTTTCATCATCGATATGCGTAAAGTTATAATAGTTTTGCAAGAGCGGACGTTTAGAATGATGGATGACGCTAGCTCCGTAAACCAAAACTTCAGCAGGAATTTCCAAAATCTCTGGCATTTTGAAGAGTTCAGCTGATGGAATTTCACGCGCCAAAACAGCCTCCGATGCGCCAGCCTTTTGTCCCCAGAAGTTGATCTGACGACTGCTAGTTACCATAGTCGAAGCATCGTAGATAGTCTTAAAGGAATAACCATCGCGATTGACCACGTAAAAGACACCTGCATCCCCAATCGTAATGTAATCTGTCTTGATTTCTTCCAAGAAATCGAGGAAGGGCTTGATACGGTCCATCATATCTTGGTGCATAAGGGCATTGACTGCAACGATCAATTCCTTACCAGCATCATGAACCAGCTTAGCGATTTCACGCAATTGGTCATAACTAAAGGTTGTTGGCAGACGAAGGCCAAAATCTTTCTCACCGACATAGATACGGTCTACGCCAGCTTCGAGCAGTTGTTTAACTTGTTCAATACTTTCAGCAGTTGCTGTAATGATAATCTTTTCCATAAGAAAAATTATACCATATTTCTAGCAAATCAGCCAAGGCTTATCAGAGTTTTACAAATAGGGATAATTTCTCCGTAACTTCCACTTGACTCACCAAAGTGGAAATTAGTTTAATACTCTTCAAACCACGTCAGCTTTATCTGCAACCTCAAAGCGGTGCTTTGAGCAACCTGAGGCTAGCTTCCTAGTTTACTCTTTGTTTTTCATTGAGTATAAAACGGCTTTTTATAAGAATAACTAGATGAAAGGCAAACCCAAAAGCATGAGAGAGCTCGCCAGTAACAATGATTTTGTATGCTATCCATAAATAGCAAACATCTCAAGCTCCATTAATCTTCAAAACATCACAAATAAAATCTAGTCCAAAATTTAAGCAATTGATGCTGTAGGATTTATACATTGTTATACATTACTAGCTGTTTTGTTTTTATGATAAGAAAAATGGCATAGAAAAACGAGTACCTCCATCTACGGAAATACTCGTTTTTTGATAGTTAGAAGTGGTTTTTTGCTCAGCTTCATTTCTTTTTATAAAATTTATCAAGCAAGCGACCAACTAGCTCATCTTTTTTCTATTTCTGCCAATATGCGTGACAGGTAGTAATGATAGCTAAAAATAGCAAGAGCAAACAAGAGGATAAGAGCTCCTACTCCCAAGCTGATGGCAAGGACAGGGGTGAGAGACTGAACCAAGAATAAGCTCCCTATTACAAGGGCCATTAAGATTGCACTATAAATCAAAATCAAAACAATTGCTACTATACGATTTGAACGGTTCACCAAGTCCGTAATGCTACTCCAATTGGTTGACAGATTTTTAACGTCCTTAAAGTAATGGTGGCAAGAAAGAATGACACTTGCAAGGGTCCAGACTACAAGAAGATAAATCATCGAAAGGATGGGCAAGCCTAAATAAAGAGAAAGACCAAGTAAAGTCAGAACTGGTAAAAAGGACTGGACAGCAAATATAATCCAAAATTTCACTTTCACATAACGAGCAAAGTCAAAGGGTAAACTCTGAAGAAAATCAACATTTTCCCTCTCCAAGGACAAGGCAATTGAATGCAGGCTGGTGATATTGTTATTGACAACTGCTATAAACAATCCTATAAAAAACAAGGGTAACCAGTATGGAGGATGAATGTCTGGAACTATCTGAGAATCTCGGATTTTAGAAATCAGACCAATCATCATGAGATAGGGAAGGAAAGCACTTGTAAAAAGCACTGTAACCACGCCAGTCCCCTGTCCCAAGAGGGTGAGGTGGTAGCGTAAAACCATATGGAAAAAGCCCTTTTTAGTAGTTGAAATCCTCTCCTTGCTGCGACGTTCTTTTTTAACCTTCTCCTCACTATTAAGCAGGATAACGTCATAAAAACGAGGAAGGACCTTCTTTTTGGTCAGATAAAGCAGGAAGAGAGTTAGTCCTATCCAAGCTAACAGACCCAGTATGGCTTCTGTCGAAAAAGGCTCCACTGCTATTTTGTAAAAGATATGAAGAGGATAAAGGAGAAATGGAATGTCTCTAACTTTGTCAACAATACTTCCAAAAGTCGACTGTAGAAAGAGGACAAATATTAAAGGTATGAGAACCCCTATCCCAATCATCACATTCGAAAAAATAGACTGATACTTTCTGAAGACCCTAGTCTGAGCCAAGAAATGTACTGCCACTACCATCACTAAAGTAACAGAGACAAATAATAAGGCCAAGGACAGCAGCATCAAAGGCAAGCCCAGCCAAAGAGAAGGAGCTAGCCTAATATAGAGGACTAGAAAATAAGCTAGGATTGGTACAATTCCAGCTAGAGCTGGCAAGAGAACAGACAGTCCTTTAGCAATTATAATCTCTGATTCTTTAAAGGCATAGGGCCTATACGACGCCAAGTCCTTACTCTCATAAAAGACATTGTAAAAGGCAGTGAAAGAAGTTGAAAAGGCAAGCACCAGTAAAATAGCAACCATGGTACTAAAAAAACTTGGCATTTCCTCAAAAGGAAAACGAAAGGCTATATTTATAAACATGAGAAGCATCAAGAGACTGGAAAAAATATAAGAACTGAGGACTCTAGCGGAAACATTTACTTTTTTCCCAGGATTCTTAGCCTGCTTCTTTCGTAGATTAGCCAGATTAGCTTCTTGAGATGAATAGAGGATATTGATATCAACTAATTTTTTAATGACCTTGAGACGCATCTGAAACCTCCTCTTTTCTACCAGCAAGACTAAGGTAGATACTTTCCAAAGACTGATCTGGGTGGTCTTTTCTCAAGTCCTCTACGCTACCACAATAAATCAAATGCCCTTTTTTCAAAATGGCAATCCGATCACAGACTTGCTCAGCTACCTCTAGGACATGGGTTGAAAACAAGACCGTCTTGCCTTTTTGCGCATGTTCCTTCATCATCTGCTTCAAATCAAAGGCAGCCTGAGGATCCAAACCAGTCAAGGGTTCGTCCAAGACCCAAATATCGGGATCAGACAAGAGTGCCCCGATGACAAAGACTTTCTGACGCATTCCGTGAGAAAGAGTTTCAATAACCTGATAACGATTTTCAGCAAAATCAAAAACGTTCAATAGCCTAGCTAGACTAGCCTCCAAATCAGAGCTAGTCAGATCATAGGATGAGGCAATCAATTCCCAAAATTCATTGGACGTTAAACGCAAAAATAAGTCAGGCGAGTCTGCTACATAGCCAATCTTTCGTTTAATAGCCAAGCGATTTTCCGATAACTCCTGACCGTCTACCAAAATACGACCACTGCTGGGCGAAATGATACTGACTAAGGATTTTATAGTAGTCGATTTTCCAGCCCCATTATGACCAATCAAGCCCATAATCTCCCCATTTTCAATCTGCAAATTGAGATTGCTCAAGGCCTCTTTATCACCATACAACTTACTAACATTTTGAAATTCAATCATGAGAAATCTCCTCTCTTTATCTATGTAATTTACTATAATTATAGCGCTTTCATTTTAAAAATCAACATTTTATATAAAATAGTCAAAAACTTATTATTCAGTTTTACGCAAACGTTTGAGCTAACCGATACTTTATGATAGAATAAAGAACAAGATTGACAAGTAAGAGGAAACATCATGCAAAATCAAACACTCATGCAATACTTTGAATGGTATCTGCCCCACGAGGGTCAGCACTGGACGTGTCTGGCTGAAGATGCTCAACACCTAGCTGATCTCGGTATCAGTCATGTCTGGATGCCACCAGCTTTCAAGGCTACCAATGAAAAAGATGTCGGCTATGGGGTCTATGACTTATTCGACTTAGGAGAGTTTAACCAAAAAGGGACTGTCCGTACCAAGTATGGTTTTAAAGAAGACTATCTTCAAGCCATTCAAGCTCTAAAAGCACAGGGAATTCAACCTATGGCTGATGTAGTTCTCAACCACAAGGCTGCTGCTGATCACATGGAAGCCTTTCAGGTTATTGAGGTGGATCCTGTTGACCGTACAGTAGAACTCGGAGAACCTTTCATCATCAACGGCTGGACTAGCTTTACCTTCGATGGTCGCCAAGATACCTATAATGACTTCCACTGGCACTGGTACCACTTCACCGGTACAGACTATGATGCCAAACGCCGTAAGTCTGGGATTTATCTGATTCAAGGAGACAACAAGGGTTGGGCAAATGAGGAATTGGTCGATAACGAAAACGGTAACTATGACTACCTCATGTATGCCGACCTAGACTTTAAACATCCTGAAGTCATTCAAAATATCTATGACTGGGCGGATTGGTTCATGGAAACCACTGGTGTAGCTGGTTTCCGCTTGGATGCCGTTAAACACATTGACTCTTTCTTCATGAGCAATTTTATCCGTGATATGAAGGAAAAATACGGTGAGGATTTCTATGTTTTTGGTGAATTTTGGAATCCTGACAAGGAAGCCAATCTAGACTACCTTGAAAAAACGGAAGAACGCTTTGACCTTGTCGATGTCCGTCTCCACCAGAATCTCTTTGAAGCCAGTCAAGCTGGCGCAAACTATGACCTTCGTGGTATTTTCACAGATAGCTTGGTTGAACTCAAACCTGACAAGGCTGTAACCTTTGTCGACAACCACGATACCCAACGTGGTCAGGCTCTTGAGTCTACCGTTGAAGAATGGTTCAAACCAGCAGCTTATGCCCTCATTCTGTTACGCCAAAATGGCCTTCCATGTGTCTTTTACGGCGACTACTATGGGATTTCAGGGCAATATGCTCAACAAGATTTCAAAGAAGTCCTTGACCGCCTCCTAGCCATCCGAAAAGATTTGGCCTATGGAGAACAAAATGACTACTTTGATGACCCTAACTGTATCGGTTGGGTACGTTCAGGTGCTGAAAATCAATCACCAATCGCAGTCCTGATTTCAAACAACCAAGAAAACAGCAAGTCAATGTTTGTCGGCCAAGAATGGGCTAACCAAACCTTTGTAGATTTACTTGAAAACCACCAAGGTCAAATTACAATTGATGAGGAAGGTTATGGAAAATTCCCAGTCTCAGCTGCTTCGGTAAGTGTCTGGGCAGCCAATACAATCTGATACTCTTCGAAAATCTCTTCAAACCG
>NZ_AJJL01000072.1 GCF_000257905.1 Streptococcus mitis SK579 | reverse complement strand
CTAAATCAGAAAGCAACGTGTCTAGCGTTGCTTTTTGATTGCTTCTTTGTCAACTGTAGTAGGTTGAAGGAAAGCTAATACTCTTCGAAAATCAAAGAACAAACTAGGAAGCGAGTCACAGGCTGCTCAAAACACCGTTTTGAGGTTGTGGATAGAACTGACGAAGTCAGCTCAAAACACTGTTTTGAGGCTGTAGATAAGACTGACGAAGTCAGTAACATATATACGGCAAGGCTAAGCTGAAGTAGTTTGAATAGTATAAGATAGTGTGGATTATCTAATGCATGGAGTTGGATTTGAAGGTAAAATAGTCAATCGATGTTTAGATAGAATGTAGATTATTTCTTGCGTTTTATATCGAGGTGTGATATATTTTATATAGCGAAGTGCGATATATCGAACTGAATAGGAGATGGTTATAAATGGAATTAACGGATAAGATTCGTCGAGTTTATCTTCCCATGACGGAAACGGGTTTTTATATCTTGTTCTGTTTGCAAAAGGAGCGTCATGGTTATAGTATTACGCAAAAGGTCAAGGATATGACAGATTCGCAAGTCTTGATTAGTCCTGGAACTATGTATGGAACCTTGTCAAAAATGGAAAAGGATGGTTTGATTTCCTTTGTCCGAGAAGAAGAAAAACGGAAAATCTATCAGATCACAGACTTGGGGCGCAAAGTCTTAGATATTGAATTGAAACGTATTGAACGGCTCTATAGAAACAGTCTGGAGGAAGGATGATGGAAAAGAAGGTTGTTTATAGAATTGCTACCATTGCGGATTATGATAGAGAGGCTTTATATCCTAGAAAAATGCATGCTGAGGGTTGGAGACTTAAGGAAGTGACCCACTGTAACTTAGTAGTTGCGGTTAAGTATACTTTTGAAAAGTGTCAGCCTGAGCAGATGTCTTATCAGTTGGACTTTTATCCCATGAAAAAATCAGAGAGAGCCTCCTATTTACAACTATTTAAAGACTGTGGCTGGGAGCATATTACAAACTTTAATGGTTTTTCCTACTTTAGAAAAGCACATTCTGAAATTGAGTCGGATGCGGAGTTTGAAATCTATAATGATGCGACCGGGAAGTTAGCTATGGTCAAACGCATTTTAACAATGCGGATGCTTCCTATTTTACTTCTCTTTGCAGCTCTACTACCGGTTTTTTCAAAGTTCCTCGGTAGAGGTAGTTATTTCAGTTGGGAAGTGTTTTTGATTTTCATAATAGATTGGGTTTTATTGATAGTTTTTGTGATTCAGATTTCTTATATTTTTTGGAAATTGTTTCAAAAGTGGAAAGAATTATCTAATAAATAACGTCAGGCATGTTTTCTAATTTTGGGGTAAGACAATGAATAGCAGAGTACAATTTCGGATCTTCACGATTCTTGATTTGGATAAGAAAGAAGAATATTTACATGAGATGCACTTGGAAGGTTGGAGGTATAGAGCGAGTCGTTTTGGTTTGTTCTATTTTGACCAATGTCAACCAGACGATATCATTTATCGTATCTATGATTCTAGACTTCTTAAAAAGCATAAGCATGAACTGCAAGATTTTAGAAATAGAGGTTGGGAATTGATAGAAACAGGTTTTTGTTCAATTTTTCGTAAACCAGCTTCTGATCTACTTTCAGAGGATCAAGTCTATATGAGTAAGGGGCTCAGATGGGAAGTTATGCGATATAGACTTCGTTCATGTACAGCTACTTTCTTAGGTGGTCTTGTTGTTTGTATGAGTTCGTTTAGAGAAGATCTTTCTATGTCTTTCTTCATTATTTTTGTTTTGTATGCTTTTCTGATTTCCTATCTAATCTATGGTTATTTCAAACTAAAAAGAAAATACCTAGTAGATAAACAGTAAGTTTCTAGGTCTTCAGACTGATTTTTAGCACTCTTTACAAAAGAGTGCTAATTTTTTGAGTTTTTATCTTGACATTCTCTTCTAAGGGTGTATAATAGAATCATAAGTTAGCACTTGAGGTTATCGAGTGCTAATCGATCAGACAGAGAGGAGTGATGAGATGGTTACAGAGCGTCAGCAGGATATTTTAAATCTGATTATTGACATCTTTACCAAAACGCACGAACCTGTCGGATCCAAAGCCCTGCAAGAGTCTATTAACTCTAGCAGCGCAACCATTCGTAATGACATGGCGGCTCTAGAAAAGCAAGGTTTGCTTGAAAAGGCTCATACTTCAAGTGGTCGGATGCCAAGTGTTGCTGGTTTTCAGTACTATGTGAAACACTCACTGGATTTTGACCGACTGGCTGAAAATGAGGTTTATGAGATTGTCAAAGCCTTTGATCAGGAATTCTTCAAACTGGAGGATATTCTGCAAGAGGCTGCTAATCTACTGACAGACTTGAGTGGCTGTACGGTAGTAGCACTGGATGTTGAGCCCAGCAGACAACGTCTGACAGCCTTTGATATCGTTGTTTTGGGGCAACATACAGCCTTGGCAGTATTCACCCTAGACGAATCGCGAACGGTTACCAGTCAGTTTCTGATTCCAAGGAACTTCTTGCAGGAGGATTTGCTGAAACTGAAGAATATCATTCAGGAACGTTTCCTCGGTCACACCGTTCTAGATATCCACTACAAGATTCGGACAGAGATTCCGCAGATTATCCAGCGTTATTTCACAACAACGGATAATGTTATCGATCTCTTTGAACATATATTTAAGGAAATGTTCAACGAAAATATTGTGGTGGCGGGCAAGGTCAATCTCTTGAATTTTGCCAATCTAGCAGCCTATCAGTTTTTTGACCAACCGCAAAAGGTGGCTCTGGAGATTCGTGAGGGGTTGCATGAGGATCAGATGCAAAATGTTCGTGTTGCGGACAGTCAAGAATCTTGTTTAGCAGACCTAGCGGTGATTAGTAGCAAGTTTCTCATTCCTTATCGGGGAGTTGGAATTCTAGCCATTATCGGTCCGGTTAATCTGGATTACCAACAGCTAATCAACCAAGTCAATGTGGTCAACCGTGTTTTGACCATGAAGTTGACAGATTTTTACCGCTACCTCAGCAGTAATCATTACGAAGTACATTAAGATTGAAATCATTAAAGGAGGCGAAAATGGCCCAAGATATAAAAAATGAAGAAGTAGAAGAAGTTCAAGAAGAGGAAGTTGTTGAAACGGTAGAAGAAACAACTCCTGAAAAGTCAGAGTTGGACTTGGCAAATGAACGTGCAGATGAGTTCGAAAACAAATACCTTCGTGCTCATGCAGAAATGCAAAATATCCAACGCCGTGCCAATGAAGAGCGTCAAAACTTGCAACGTTATCGTAGCCAAGACTTGGCAAAAGCGATTCTCCCTTCTTTGGACAACCTTGAGCGTGCACTCGCAGTTGAAGGTTTGACAGATGATGTTAAAAAAGGATTGGAGATGGTGCAAGAAAGCTTGATTCACGCTTTGAAAGAAGAAGGAATCGAAGAAATCGCAGCTGACGGCGAATTTGACCATAACTACCATATGGCCATCCAAACTCTCTCAGCAGACGATGAACACCCAGCAGATACCATCGCCCAAGTTTTCCAAAAAGGCTACAAACTCCATGACCGCATCCTGCGCCCAGCAATGGTGGTAGTGTACAACTAGGCTAACTTGTCCGAAACGACACTAAACTATGAAGAAAGATAAAATATGTTTGGCTTTGCAATAGTGAGCAAAGCGAACCAAAGACGATACTCTTCGCCGTGGCGCTACTTGCGCAAACTTTGAGACCATAGGCTCAAAGTTTAGTCAAAGAGATTGACGAGGTTAAGCTCTGACGGCGCCGCCACCTAAGAAGAGTATCAAAAAGAAAAATAGAAAATTAACTACCAAGGAGAAAAACACATGTCTAAAATTATCGGTATTGACTTAGGTACAACAAACTCAGCAGTTGCAGTTCTTGAAGGAACTGAAAGCAAAATCATCGCAAACCCAGAAGGAAACCGCACAACTCCATCTGTAGTCTCATTCAAAAACGGCGAAATCATCGTTGGTGATGCTGCAAAACGTCAAGCAGTTACAAATCCAGATACAGTCATCTCTATCAAATCTAAAATGGGAACTTCTGAAAAAGTTTCTGCTAACGGAAAAGAATACACCCCACAAGAAATCTCAGCAATGATTCTTCAATACTTGAAAGGTTATGCTGAAGACTACCTTGGTGAAAAAGTGACCAAAGCAGTTATCACAGTTCCAGCTTACTTCAACGACGCTCAACGTCAAGCAACAAAAGACGCTGGTAAAATCGCTGGTCTTGAAGTAGAACGTATTGTCAACGAACCAACTGCAGCAGCTCTTGCTTACGGTTTGGACAAGACTGACAAAGAAGAAAAAATCTTGGTATTTGACCTTGGTGGTGGTACATTCGACGTCTCTATCCTTGAATTGGGTGACGGTGTCTTCGATGTATTGTCAACTGCAGGGGACAACAAACTTGGTGGTGACGACTTTGACCAAAAAATCATTGACCACTTGGTAGCAGAATTCAAGAAAGAAAACGGTATTGACTTGTCTACTGACAAGATGGCAATGCAACGTTTGAAAGATGCGGCTGAAAAAGCGAAGAAAGATCTTTCTGGTGTAACTTCAACTCAAATCAGCTTGCCATTTATCACTGCTGGTGAGGCTGGACCTCTTCACTTGGAAATGACTTTGACTCGTGCGAAATTTGACGATTTGACTCGTGATCTTGTAGAACGTACAAAAGTTCCAGTTCGTCAAGCCCTTTCTGATGCAGGTTTGAGCTTGTCAGAAATCGATGAAGTTATCCTTGTTGGTGGTTCAACTCGTATCCCAGCCGTTGTAGAAGCTGTTAAGGCTGAAACTGGTAAAGAACCAAACAAATCAGTAAACCCTGACGAAGTAGTTGCTATGGGTGCTGCAATCCAAGGTGGTGTGATTACTGGTGATGTTAAAGACGTTGTTCTTCTTGACGTAACACCATTGTCACTTGGTATCGAAACAATGGGTGGTGTCTTCACAAAACTCATCGACCGTAACACAACTATTCCAACATCTAAATCACAAGTCTTCTCAACAGCAGCAGACAACCAACCAGCCGTTGATATCCACGTTCTTCAAGGTGAACGCCCAATGGCAGCAGATAACAAAACTCTTGGACGTTTCCAATTGACAGATATCCCAGCTGCACCTCGTGGAATTCCTCAAATCGAAGTAACATTTGACATCGACAAGAACGGTATCGTGTCTGTTAAGGCCAAAGACCTTGGAACTCAAAAAGAACAAACAATTGTGATCCAATCTAACTCAGGTTTGACTGACGAAGAAATCGACCGCATGATGAAAGATGCAGAAGCAAACGCTGAAGCAGATAAGAAACGTAAAGAAGAAGTTGACCTTCGTAACGAAGTAGACCAAGCTATCTTTGCAACTGAAAAAACAATCAAGGAAACTGAAGGAAAAGGCTTTGATGCAGAACGTGATGCTGCCCAAGCTGCTCTCGATGACCTTAAGAAAGCTCAAGAAGATAACAACTTGGACGAAATGAAAGCGAAACTTGAAGCGTTGAACGAAAAAGCTCAAGGCCTTGCTGTGAAACTTTACGAACAAGCCGCAGCAGCGCAACAAGCTCAAGCAGGAGCAGAAGGCGCACAAGCAACAGGAAACGCAGGCGATGACGTCGTAGACGGAGAGTTTACGGAAAAATAAGATGTTGAGGTATTAAGAAAACGAAAGAAAAATAGGAAGCCATCGCCTTGTGCGATGCACAAAAGATGGCTTATCTTTTTTCCGAAGTTTTTAGCCGAAACTCAGTTAAGCCTAACTCGTTAAGAATGACAAATGGTTAAAGAGTTTGTCATTCGACTGCAATCGCTATGGCGACTTGCCTAAACGCCTTACTAGTTCAAAAACAAAGTATAATCGACTTTGTTTTTGAACGTCGTAATGATAGGAAGAAATCCAGAGGTTGCAACCCAGCCTCTGTTTTTCGATAAGGTAGAGGATGTTGCGTATGAAAAAAGTACTTTGTATCATTTATCCTAATTTTTCTCTTTATGAGATAACTGCTTTAACAAGTACTTTAGCTCTGTCTTTTGATATCATGATTGATTATGTAGCTTCTGAGAATTCGATGGTGGTCTCTGAGGATGGTTTGTCCTGTCAACCGACGAAAACATTGGATCAGATCCGTATAGAAGATTATTCTTGTGTGATTTTGCCAGGAATGGTAAATATAGGTCCTGCTCTACAAGATGAGAGATTGATCTCGTTTTTGAGAAGTCTTAATGAGCAAGATATCCTAATTGCAGCCATTTCTTCAGCGCCCCTTTTATTGGCGAAAGCAGGCTTGTTGAACGACACGAAATTTACAGGTGGAATTTGGCAAAACTTCTTTGACTATTTTGAATTTCTTCCACGTGAGAATTTCCAACCGAAAGTTCTTGTCCAAGATAAACAAATCATTACGGCTATCGGTTTTGCACATCAAGAGTTTGCAAGAAAAGTGATTTTCGGTTTAGGGTTGGCAGAGAATACGGACAACTATTTTAAAGAACAGAACGAGTATGCTGAAGAGGATTTGATATTTACTCTATCGGACAAAGAGTTTGATCAAGTGAAGCAGAGGATAGAAAATAGCCTCTAAAGATTTACATGAAAATTATAGAAAGGAACAAAGAGTGTTCAGGGAATTGAACACGGGTTCCCAAATTTCTTACTCAATATAACAGAAAGGAATTGAACCCGACCTAAATTCTCGGAAAAAAGATAAATCTGTCTAGGAGCATCGCTCCAGCGTCAGATTTCCTATTTTTCAGTCGAATTTTACGGTCTTGGTATCTTGTATGAACAATACTGAATTTTATGATCGTCTGGGGGTGTCAAAAAACGCTTCGGCAGACGAAATCAAAAAGGCTTATCGTAAGCTTTCGAAAAAATATCACCCAGATATCAACAAGGAGCCTGGTGCTGAGGAAAAGTACAAGGAAGTTCAGGAAGCCTATGAGACTTTGAGTGACGACCAAAAACGGGCTGCCTATGACCAATATGGTGCGGCTGGAGCCAACGGTGGCTTTGGAGGCTTTGGTGGTGGAGCTGGCGGTTTCAATGGGGCAGGAGGTTTCGGTGGTTTTGAAGATATCTTCTCAAGTTTCTTCGGCGGAGGCGGTGCTTCACGCAATCCAAATGCTCCTCGTCAGGGGGATGACCTCCAGTATCGTGTGAATTTGACTTTTGAAGAAGCTATTTTTGGAGCTGAAAAAGAAGTCAAGTACAACCGTGAAGCAAGCTGTCGTACATGTAATGGCTCAGGTGCTAAACCAGGAACAAGTCCAGTCACTTGTGGACGCTGTCATGGCGCTGGTGTTATTAACGTCGATACGCAGACTCCGCTTGGTATGATGCGTCGCCAAGTAACCTGTGATGTCTGTCACGGTCGTGGAAAAGAAATCAAAGATCCATGTACAACTTGTCACGGAACAGGGCATGAAAAACAAGCGCATAGCGTACATGTCAAAATTCCTGCTGGTGTGGAAACTGGTCAACAAATTCGCCTAGCTGGTCAAGGTGAAGCTGGATTTAACGGTGGACCTTATGGTGACTTGTATGTAGTGGTTTCTGTGGAAGCCAGCGACAAGTTTGAACGTGAAGGAACCACTATCTTCTACAATCTCAACCTCAACTTTGTCCAAGCGGCTCTTGGTGATACAGTAGATATCCCAACTGTTCATGGTGATGTTGAATTGGTTATTCCAGAGGGAACTCAGACTGGTAAGAAATTCCGCCTACGTGGCAAAGGAGCTCCGAGCCTTCGTGGTGGTGCAGTTGGTGACCAATACGTTACCGTTAATGTCGTAACACCGACAGACTTGAACGAACGCCAAAAAGCAGCCTTGAAAGAATTCGCAGCTGCGGGTGATTTAAAAGTCAATCCAAAGAAAAAGGGCTTCTTTGATCATATTAAAGATGCCTTTGAAGGAGAATAAAGCAAAAAGAGCTGTCGAGCTCTTTTTGCTTATAGATTTTTTAAGACTTTCCTTAAGTAATGACGGACGGTAGCGACCTTCTTCGAAGTTACATACTTAAACTTTGAGCCCAGGTCTCAAAGTTTCCGGACACCTGAAACCAAGCTGTTTCAGGTGTTTTCATTACGGCGGAAAGCCTGGGAAAGTCTTTGATTTAGTTATGAAACGGTGAATAATACTCTTCAAAAATCTCTTCAAACCACGTCAGCGTCGGCTTATCTACAACCTCAAAACCGTGTTTTGAGCTGACTTCGTCAGTTCTATCCACAACCTCAAAACGGTGTTGTGAGCAGCCTGTGCCTAGCTTTCTAGTTTGCTCTTTGATTTTTATTGAGTATGAGTTGCCTAAATTATGATGTATAGTTGATGGGATATAACTTGTTTACCTTTTAAAAAGAGCCGTCGGGCTCTTTTTACTTATCTTCAATTTCCTGTGTTTCTTTGATCACAGCTAGTCTAGTCTGGATATCTTTTTCTAAGACCTTAAACTTGTAAGTCAGGTCTTCTTGGTATTCTTTGATGAGTTCTTTTTGCTGCTCGATGATTTGCAGGCTGTTTTGGATAATATCCACATCGTCCTTGATAGCTTGAACGCGGTCAGTGGTATTCAAGACTTCATCTGTGATGGTTTGGCGATTTTTTGTGACCAAATAACTTCCAGCTGCAGCTCCTGCAAATAGCAGTAGATTAGATAATTTCATGGCAACTCCTTAGGCGTTTTTGATAGTTTCAGCGACTTGGGCGAGTTTGTCAAAGTCTGGTTCGTGGGCGATAAAATCAATCTTGAGGTCATCGTCTGCATTGTAGCGAGGCACGAGGTGAACGTGGGTGTGGAAAACTGTTTGCCCTGCGATTTCTTCACAGTTAGCAATGATATTCATGCCAGCAGCCTTGGTAGCTTTCATGACTTTTTGAGCAATTGTTGGCACTTGGGCAAAGAGTTGGCTGGCGCTAGTGGCGTCCATTTCCAAAAGATTGCGATAGTGCTCTTTTGGTACGACCAAGGTGTGTCCTGGTGTCACTTGAGAGATATCAAGAAAGGCAAGGACATGCTCATCTTCATATACTTTTGAAGCAGGAATTTCCCCTGCAATGATTTTACAAAAAATGCAATCTGACATAAAATCTACCTCTACTGTATTGAATTTTGATATAATATAGCTACATTATACCAGATTTGGAGAAAATATGTTAGAAATTAAAAACCTGACAGGTGGCTATGTTCATGTCCCTGTCTTGAAAGATGTGTCCTTTACCGTTGAAAGTGGGCAGTTGGTCGGTTTGATCGGTCTCAATGGTGCGGGAAAATCGACGACTATTAATGAAATTATCGGTTTGTTGACACCTTATAGTGGTTCTATCAATATCAACGGTTTGACCTTGCAAGAAGACGCGACTAACTACCGCAAGCAAATTGGCTACATTCCTGAGACACCTAGCCTGTATGAGGAATTGACTCTCAGAGAGCACATCGAAACGGTTGCTATGGCTTATGGTATTGAGCAGAAAGTAGCCTTTGAGCGAGTAGAACCTTTGTTAAAAATGTTCCGTCTGGACCAGAAATTGGACTGGTTCCCTGTTCATTTTTCCAAAGGGATGAAGCAGAAGGTCATGATTATCTGTGCTTTTGTGGTGGACCCGAGTCTCTTCATCGTGGATGAGCCTTTCCTTGGACTTGATCCGCTGGCGATTTCTGACTTGATTCAGCTTTTGGAAGTGGAAAAGCAAAAAGGCAAGTCTATTCTCATGAGTACCCACGTGCTAGATTCGGCTGAGAAGATGTGTGATGCCTTTGTCATTCTCCACAAGGGGGAGGTGCGTGCTAAGGGAAATCTCCTGCAACTGCGCGAAGCCTTTGATATGCCTGAGGCTAGTTTGAATGATATTTACTTGGCTCTGACCAAAGAGGAGGAGCTATGAAAGACTTGTTTTTAAAGAGAAAGCAGGCTTTTCGTAAGGAGTGTCTTGGTTATCTGCGCTATGTTCTCAATGACCACTTTGTCTTGTTCCTGCTTGTCTTGCTGGGGTTTTTAGCCTACCAGTACAGTCAACTCTTACAACATTTTCCTGAAAGCCATTGGCCAATTCTTTTGTTTGTAGGAATTACGTCTGTTTTACTTTTACTTTGGGGAGGAATTGCCACCTATATGGAGGCTCCAGACAAGCTCTTTCTCTTAGTTGGAGAAGAGGAAATCAAGCTACATCTCAAGCGTCAAACTGGCATTTCCCTATTCTTTTGGCTCTTTGTCCAGACCCTTTTCGTGCTTTTATTTGCGCCCTTATTTTTAGCCATGGGTTATGGCTTGCCAGTTTTTCTACTTTATGTGCTTTTATTGGGAATAGGTAAATATTTCCTCTTTCGTCAAAAGTCCAGCAAATTTTTCACTGAAACTGGTCTCGACTGGGACTATGTTATTTCTCAAGAAAGCAAGCGTAAGCAAGTTTTGCTTCGTTTCTTTGCCCTCTTTACGCAGGTCAAGGGAATTTCAAACAGCGTCAAGCGTCGTGCCTATCTGGACTTTATCCTAAAGGCTGTTCAGAAGGTGCCTGGGAAGATTTGGCAAAATCTCTATCTGCGTTCTTATTTGCGAAATGGAGACCTTTTTGCCCTCAGTCTCCGTCTGCTCTTGCTTTCCATACTGGCGCAGGTCTTTATCGAGCAAGCTTGGATTGCGACAGCAGTGGTGGTATTGTTTAATTACCTCTTGCTCTTCCAGTTACTGGCCCTCTATCATGCCTTTGACTACCAGTATTTGACCAAACTCTTTCCACTGGACAAGGGGCAAAAGGAAAAAGGCTTGCAGGCTGTAGTCAGAGGATTGACCAGTTTTGTTTTACTTGTGGAATTAGTCGTCGGGTTGATTACCTTCCAGGAAAAACTGGCCCTTCTAGCCTTGCTGGGAGCAGGTTTGGTTTTACTAGTCTTGTACCTACCTTATCAGGTAAAACGTCAGATGCAGGACTAACATTGCCTATATGACACTAAAAAAGAAGTTGAGTTCAGTTTGTCTCAACTTCTTTTATTTTCTACAAGATAATGGTTGGTCCGTAGAGGCTCAACTTGGTCTTGACTTGGTCAAAGTGGAAGCGGTCATAGGCCCGCCAAGCAGCGCGAGTAGGGGCATTTGGATTGAGGGCGCTGAGTCCCATGAGAAGACTGGAAGTCTGGTAGAATTTTTCCAGTTCAATCAAGACGCGATTATCCACAGTCTCAGCCTTGGCTAGAAAACCAAGAATAGAGTTTAATTGCTCCTGAAAGCGGACGTCGTCAGCTGTTGCCTGTTTGCATGCTTGGTAGGCTTTGTTTAAGTCAGTAATCAAAGTCTGAGCTGTTTTGATTGGGTCTGTCATTTACGTGACCTCCTATATAATTTATATTTTAAGGTAAGGGATTGTGTAAATCTCCTAGTGAGGCACCTATATTATTAGCAACATTGCCAACTATGTTGCCCCAATCAATGATACATTTACCATTATCAAGATTAGCTTTATTATATGAATATCCATTTCTACATAGTACATTATCGCTAATTATATGAAACGGAGAATACCATCCATATGGAATACTACCGCCATTTATATGAGAAAGTTCGATTGATGTTAATTGTTTTGTTTTATTTGACTTGGCCATAATTTTCCCCTTGTTATATTTACGTCAATTGCAATAGAGTATATTTATAGGGTGTTAATCATGGTGGATGTGAATAAATCATATGCAGCCCTCCTTTTTTGATGATTTTTAAAGTTATTGCAAACATAGTCTTTCTATAATCATAGTTTATCACTTTTAACTCTTTTTTTTTATTCAAATCTTTAATTGTCATTGAAATGTCTTGAATTGCGCTGAGTGAATTTTATGATAAAATAGTGGTAAGATTATCATGCTTATTTGAGGAACAAGCTACCTTTCAGGAGCGTTGAAGGACTGTTTAGGATTGGGTGGGCTTGTGCTAGAACTTTTCTGTTATTCTTTTCTTAGGAGGAGAATCCAATGAAACATATGATTATTCAGACGCAGAAAACAGTCTATAAAGTAAACGTCGACGATATCTACTATATCCAAGCACATCCAACTAAAGCCCATACTGTACAGATTGTTACAGAAGAGGCTAGTTTTAATATGGTTCAAAATTTAAGTAATCTTGAGAACCAATATGGGGAAACCTTGATGAGGTGTCATCGAAATTGTTTGGTCAATCTTGATAAAGTAAAATCGATTGATTTTCAAGAAAGAATCCTTTTTCTTGGAGAAGAAGGTCGATACGCTGTCAAGTATGCCAGACGTCGCTATAGAGAAATTCGTCAAAAATGGTTGAAAGAAGGAGAGTAAGAAGATGAGAATATTTGTTTTAGAAGATGATTTTTCCCAACAAGCTAGAATTGAAACGACGATTGAGAAACTTTTGAAGGAACATCATATCATTCCTAGCTCTTTTGAGGTCTTTGGCAAGCCAGATCAACTGCTAGCAGAGGTGCATGAGAAGGGCGCCCATCAGCTATTCTTTTTGGATATTGAGATTCGAAATGAGGAGATGAAGGGTCTGGAAGTGGCTAGAAAGATTCGGGATCGAGACCCCTATGCCCTAATCGTCTTTGTGACGACTCACTCGGAGTTTATGCCCCTGTCCTTTCGCTATCAGGTGTCTGCTTTGGACTATATTGATAAGGCCTTGTCAGCAGAGGAGTTTGAATCTCGTATCGAGACAGCCCTTTTCTATGCCAATAGTCAAGACAGTAAAAGT
The DNA here is from genome assembly GCF_000257905.1 of Streptococcus mitis SK579. GTDB lineage: Bacteria > Bacillota > Bacilli > Lactobacillales > Streptococcaceae > Streptococcus > Streptococcus mitis_L. Next base: position 7,731 of record NZ_AJJL01000072.1, on the reverse strand, counting down.
CTGGCGGAAGATTGCTTTTACTTTAAATCAAAATTTGCCCAATTCCAGTATCCTTTTAAAGAGGTTTACTATCTTGAAACGTCGCCCAGAGCCCATCGTGTTATTCTCTATACCAAGACGGACAGGCTGGAATTTACAGCGAGTTTAGAGGAGGTTTTCAAGCAGGAGCCCCGTCTCTTGCAGTGCCACCGCTCTTTTCTCATCAATCCTGCAAATGTGGTGCATTTGGATAAGAAAGAAAAACTCCTTTTCTTTCCCAATGGTGGAAGCTGTATGATAGCGCGTTATAAGGTCAGGGAAGTGTCTGAGGCCATCAATAACTTACACTGAGCTAGGAGAGTTTATGAACATTGCTTGGATATTGTTGTATTCACTTATTATTAATGGACTAAAAATTGTCATATTCTTTAAGGTAGATGGAATTAGTCTCACTTTCGATAGAATTTTTAAGGCCTTTCTTTTAAAATTTCTTCTGGCAGCAATTTTTACAACTTTTAAATTTTTAGTCCTGACTGACTATCTCTCATACTTAATAGAACCTTTGTTCGGCATAGGTTTGTCTTTCTTATTGTTAAGAGGGCTTCCTAAAAAACTCATTTTCTTTTATGGTCTCTTTCCAATGATATTGGTGAATCTCTTTTATAGAGGAGTCTCCTATTTTGTACTTCCATTTTTGGGACAAGAAATTGTAGATAAAGATAGCAATCCTATCTTTTTATTGATTATGATATTCGTTTGCTTCATAGTTTTAGTCTTTTTGAAATGGTTGGACTATGATTTCACTAGATTGAGAAGGGAGATTCTAGATAAAGATTTTCAAAAGTCTCTTACTAAGATTAACTGGGCAATGGGGGCTTATTATCTAGTGATGCAAAGTCTATCTTACCTTGAATATGAACAAGGTATTCAATCAAGGACTGTTCGCCATTTCATCCTAGTCTTTTACCTACTCTTTTTTATGGGAATTATCAAGAAGTTAGATACCTATTTGAAGGACAAACTCCGTGAGAGACTGAACCAAGAGCAGGCCTTGCGCTATAGAGATATGGAACGCTATAGTCGGCATATAGAGGAACTTTACAAGGAAGTACGGGGTTTTCGCCATGACTACACCAACCTCTTGACCAGCTTACGTCTGGGTATTGAAGAGGAGGATATGAAGCAGATAAAAGAGGTTTACGACTCGGTCTTAATGGATTCTAGTGAAAAATTGCAGGACAATAAATATGACCTTGGTCGATTGGTAAATATTCGTGATAAAGGCCTCAAAAGTCTTCTAGCAGGGAAATTTCTAAAAGCTAGAGATAAGAAGATTGTCTTTAATGTCGAAGTTCCTGAGGAGATTCAGGTCGAGGGGATGAGCTTGCTTGACTTTATAACCATTGTGTCTATCCTTTGTGACAATGCTATTGAAGCCAGTGTGGAAGCTAGTCAACCTCATGTTTCAATCGCCTTTTTAAAAAATGGAGCACAGGAGATTTTTATCATTGAAAACTCCATCAAAGAAGAGGGCATAGATATTTCTGAAATCTTCTCCTTTGGAGCAAGTTCTAAAGGGGAGGAGAGAGGAGTTGGTCTCTATACCGTTATGAAGATTGTGGAAAGTCATCCCAATACCAGTCTAAATACTACCTGCCAAAATCAAGTCTTTCGTCAGGTGTTTACTATAATACATACAGAATGATAAAAAATAAGACCGAGAGTTCTTGTTACTCGGTCTTATTTTTTATAGTTGTATTAGTTGATTAAATCCTTTTGTATTTTTTTGTTCAATCACATTAAATCTATATAAGAAATCTTCCCACCATCCTCCACCTGTAATTTGGTTGAGTTCGGTAGTTGTTAGTTCTTGAAATGAAGTTAGGTTTTGCTTCTTATCCATGTTATGATTCTCCTGTTTTATAAGATAATAAATAGTTATAGAGTGTTATCTGAAAATTAATCAGAATGGGTTAAAATTTTATCTTTGAAATAATCAAAATATGTTTTCTTTGCAGTTACACTAGTGACGCGACCTTGTAAGCCATATTGGATGAGTTTACTATCCTCGTTAGATAGTTTTGCAAGAGCGGTTAATTTAAAGAGATTTCCTTGCTCTGTTCTGGTAGGAGTTTGATCAATTGTCTGAAGTTGGCCGATGATGGTAATGCCGTGATTTCCAATCTTCTCCAGTTTTAATCTTACAGTTTGTCCTTTATCTAGTAGAGGTAGATAGTCAGAAGATACGTAGTAAGTGATTAGTACTTCTCTTGTATCTGTGATGACAGGAAATATTTGAGCAATTTCTGTACCAGTTGGAATTCTATTTTTACCTTCAAATTCACTGTTTAAGTGAATGATACCTTTACTTGGAGCGGTTAAAGTATTGTTTTCCAAACGCTGTGTCGCTTGATCTAGTTGTACTTTTAATTCTGTTAATTGATTCTCCACGGTTAGTTGTTGCTGTGAGGCTGTCTGTAAAAACTGAGTGCGGAGTACTTCAATTTTGGTTACTAAACTATTATCATAAGTTGCTACACTTCCGATACCAGCTTGCTGAATTTTGAGGCTTGCGATAGATGTTTCAAGACCTGCAATACTTTGATTAATTTGAGATAAAAATGGCTCATCTGCAGTTCCCTGTGTTTGTCCTTGTGAGGCTACAAGATAACGATTCAAAATTGACTGGTGCGGATTGCCAGTTGGTAAGCGAGCTCTGTTATTTATGATAGCATCTCTCAGCTCTTGATATTCTCCAATTTGTTGTTGAACTTTTGTAATTTCTTGTTCGATGGCTGATGAACTGCTATTGGCAAGATTGGCTTGATTTGAAACCTCAGTGTTAGTCTTTGTGATACCCAGTTCAATATCATGGGATTGTTTAGTAAAATTCCTAAAGGTATTATGGTAGCCAAACTCATCCTCGCCAGAAAAAAGATCAGTCGCTTTTTCTAAGCTTTGTTTCAAAATTCCAAGTCCTTCTTTTTGCTTCTCAAGTCTGTGTAGTTGAGTTTCTAAGGCAGTTTTCTGACTTTCTTCCATTGTTTCAGAGTATTTGATGAGTAAGTCCCCTTTTTCAACTACTTGATTTGCCACTAAATGATTAGCAAGGATAGGATTATCACTTGTTGACTGAATAGATGCAATGACACTTGTAGGGGCGATTTCTCCTTGGGAAGTGACAGTAATTTCTTTTGTGGCAACAAGGGAGAAAATCAAGATGAAAGTAAGTAGTAATGAAAGAGGTATAATTAACACTGTCGCATAGTTATGGTAACGTCTCTGATAAAACTCGACGCTTCTAAAAAGATTAGGATTCATGACATTCTCCTTATTTATTGAACAGATGATGGTAGAAACCTTGCGCCTGCATTAACTCTTGGTGGCTACCAACTTCAATGATTTTCCCCTGGTCAAGAACAATGACACGGTTGGTTCGTTCGGCTATACTGAGACGATGGGCTACAAAGAGAATGGTTTTATCAGTGAGGGACATAAGATTATCTATAACTTTTTTCTCAGTCAAGACATCAAGACCGCTAGTAGCTTCATCTAGTATTAGAACAGGAGCTTTAGTTAAAAGAGCACGAGCGAGAGCGATTCGTTGCTTTTGTCCTCCTGATAGACCAGCTCCATCAGAGAGCTGAGTTTGATAGCCCATAGGCATTCTTTCAATGTCTTGACGGATTTCAGCTAATTCACAAGCTCTTAGAATATCTTCTTGGCTAATCATATGATTACCGCCCAAGGTTAAATTTTCCAAGATAGAGCCATTAAAGATATAGGCTTGTTGGGGTAGGTAATTGATATGACGGCGCAAGACTTTCTTATCAATGTTTTTAATATCCTGATGATTGATGGAAATATGTCCTTTGTAGGGTTCAAAGAAATTGACAATCATTTTGGCTAAAGTTGTTTTACCAGAACCACTGACTCCAACTAGGCTAACCTTATCTCCTTGTTTAATCGTGAGATTAATATCTGTTAAGGTATCTCGTCCAAAACCATACTTATAAGAAAGGTCATCAAATTCAATATCGCCCATCAAAAAATGTGAATGAACAGGGTTTTCTTGAACTTGAAATTCAGATTCGACTAGATAGACTTCGTTCAAACGGTTATTAGCGACTTTCGCAGATTGGAGTTTGGTTTGGAGATTGATAATATTTTCCATAGGAGTTGTAAAGTAAGAAAGAAGTGTGTTAAAGGTAATCAGCTGACCGATAGAAATTTTACTCGACATGACTAATTGAGCGCCAAACCATAGGATAAGGATATTCAGAACTAATTTTGTTCCCTGCTTTAAACTCGTTTGTAAAATAGAATATTTACTGAGCTTAAAGGATTTTTCCAAATAATCTACAAATTCGCTGTCTATATTTTGATAGCGATTTTCTTCACTCGTGAGCGACTTTATAGTTTCAATCCCGTTGATATCTTCGATAATGGCAGAACTAACCATAGAATTACTTTGCATGACATCATGGTTCATTTTTTCAAAAGGCTTCATAAAAGAAAAGATGATGACCATGTATATAGGAATGGAAATAAGAGAAAGAAGGAAGAGATTAGGGTTTTGTGCCAGTAAGACGCCCCCTACAAGAATCAGAATGGAAACATCCAGAAAAAGAGAAAGAATGGTAGAAGCCAAGGCATCTATAATAGAGTTGGCATCTGTGAACCGTGAAATAATTTCCCCTGTACGACGTGTCGCAAAGAAAGACATAGGAAGTTCAAAAATATGGCGAATATAGGATAAAATCACATCAATGCTTAATCTCTGACTCAGAACAGTTAGGAGATAATCACGGGAGAAGCTCATGACTTGCTGGAGGATATAGGTGATAACCAGACCAACTGAGATAATTCCTAAAGTTGATCTCATCTGATTTGGGATGTATTCATCCAAGATTCCTTGGAGATAATAAGAACCACCTATATTGATAATAGTGACCAATAAGCTTGAGAGAACAATATAAGCAATAAGAGATTTTTGTTTGAAAATCAGAGGAAGGAAGCTTAGTAGACCATTCTTTTTATCTTTATGGGGTTGATAGCTAGGTTTGGGAGCTAGAAAAATAGTTACTCCAGTCCATTCAGAGAAAAAGCGTTCTTTTGACATTTTGGTGATTTTTACAGAAGGATCAGGATCACCAATAATCAGATAGTCTTTCTTTGTTTGATAGACAACATAGTAATGTTGGAGTTTTCCTTCTTTGTTAACGTGAACGATAAATGGATAGGGGACATCACTCATGTCAAAGAGAGTTTTATCTGCTTGAACAGGTCTTGTTTCAAAGCCCATTTCATCAGCGGCTTTTACAATGCCAAGAGCAGTCGTCCCTTCTTTATTGGTCTTTGCAAGTTCTCTTAAGTGAGCTAGAGAAAAATCTGAACCATAGAATTTAGCAATCGAGGCTAAGGCAGCAACACCGCAGTCTCTAGCATCTATTTGAGGAACAAATGTACGTTTATAAGAAGTCATTGGCAATTCCTTTCATTTTCATATAGTAGATAGGTATATTATGCCATAAAAATAAGTTCATATTTTATGAAATCTTGAATAGTCATTGAAACTTCCTGAATGGTAAAAAAGTGATTAGAAATTATCTTTAAAAAAAATTTAGAGGTGGTTTTAAATAAAAAAGCTAATTTAAGACGTTTCGATGACAATTCAAGATTTGGATGAAAAAAATTAATAAACGGTGATATACTAAACTTGTCAAGGTTGCAACAAGACAAAAAATAAAAATAAAAATAAAAATAAAATGGAGGTATTCATCATGATTTTACAATCTTCTGTATCCTTAAAAATTCTTGATGAGGATACACTTTCTGATATAGAAGGCGGAATTGCTTGGTGGGTTGGTCCAGCAGGATTTTTTGCTTATGGGATATTAGCTGGTTATACTGATGAGAAATGTATGATTGATAATGGAAATCACTGGTATTGTGTTAAGCTACCATAGAAGAAGGAGTAAAACAATGAAATATATAAAGGTATTAACAGATTCAAATTTAGAAAGAATACAAGGAGGAGACGATTTGATAAATTTTTATGAATTGGGAGAAAAAATAGGAAGATATTTAGCACACCCTCATCCAAATTCGGTTACTCTTCCAATGTGTTACGAATATGGTCCAGCTTATCCGGCGCCTGTTTTACCATGTAGAAAGTAGGGAAATAGAATGGGAAAAGTTACTATTATAGAATTATCGGAACTAGAATTGATTTATGGTGGTGACAGTCATGGTTCAATATTTCATCCTGACACTTGGGTGAGATATTTTGAATATGCTTTAACTCACCCGGGAAAAGGAGGGAATCTCCCTTTATGTGAAAACTATACACCTGCGTATCCAGGAAAAATTTTACCACAATGTTAAATTTTTATAAAACTATAGTTGAAAACACCTCAGGTTAAAGACAAAGTTTTATTATACTGTGTTTAGGTAAATTCGAATGATAGGTAAAGTTATCTGAGGAACTACTCTAGAAAAAAAGGAAATTCTAAACTTAGATTCGATTATATAGTCTCAAATATCCTAAGTATTGAAATTAGCCGTTTTCTGGTGCTTTATAGTAAGGTGGAGGAGTTTGTTAGTTTCAAACTTTGCTCGTAATGATTTGAAAAATTCCAATTTTCTTGTAGAAATTCACAAAAATTTAGATTGTCTATGTTTGGAATATCAGTAAAATGTATTTATAGAGAAAAAAATTTTGAAGTTTAAGTTTTTAGTTACTTCAATTAAAGAGAGGTTGTATTTATGACTATTTTTAACAAATGTCATGCTGTGTTTGTTGGATTTTTAGCCTTTATAACAGTTACTACAGTAGGTTATACCATCAATCAAGGAGATTTTTTTCAAAACGAGTACCTATTTATTATCACAAAGACTTTCTGGATTTCACTGAGTGTTGCCTATGCGAAATGGTTTGATATGGTTTCGCTAAGAAGGTTAACGAAGAAAGAAATTCTACTTTTTATTGGAAGCTTTCTTATTTGTGTGCTGGTAAATATAGGTTATTATAGTTTTTTTACAGTCTCTTCTGGTGCTAGATATCAACACCTTGAGGCTACTAGTACAGGAATTTCCTTATCCTTTATTGCAAGCGTGACAGTTTTTGGGCCTATTCTGGAGGAATTTGTTTTCAGAGGTATCCTTCAAGGTGCGGTTTTTGAAAATTCTTGGTTGGGGCTTATACTGACTGCCTCTCTCTTCTCTTTCCTGCATGCTCCTTATGATGTTCCTTCGTTTATCTATTATCTATTTGGAGGTTTCATGCTGGGCTTTGCTTATAAAAAGAGTCAAAATCTATCGGTGCCTATTTTAGTTCATATCTGTTACAATTGTTTATCATTCTTGTAGTATATGTAAGTAACCAATATGATATAATATTGGATAAAAAATCTTAAAAAATAGGGAAATGGATACTATTACTGTTTAGATTAATAATATTAAATGATGTCACAATTTGAGATTGTGGATACTGAGAATTTTGCGAAAGTTGAAGAAGGTTTCGGAGGTTGGGAAGAGGAAGCTTTTCAAAAAAATTATATGGTTTGATTGGATAATCATCTGCGCATTCTAATGGTGGTTCTTAATACTTTTTTCGTAACTAATATCAAGTTTAGTCTGATTGGAACAGTTGTAGGAGGATTCGCTGGTTATGGAATGTATGTTCTTGGCTATCTAGGAGATTATCTTGACCTTACAAATCATAGAGTTGTTTCTGCTAAAACATTTCAC
>NZ_AJJL01000071.1 GCF_000257905.1 Streptococcus mitis SK579 | reverse complement strand
TCAAACTCTTTAAACACAATACGTAAATCCCTCAATACTCTTTGACGTCCTCGAAAACGTTCATTTCTTAAAACACGTTCTAACTCTTCTTGTTTTTCTTTACTTTGTTCCTTTCTATACCTCCGTAATGTTTCATGAAAGAGATAATAATCATCTAGCCACAGACCTCCCTCACTTATACAATGACTAATCTCACCTACTTCTTCATAGGGTTCTTTATCATATCTACGTTTCTGACTTTCTTGCTTACGGATATAGTCTAAAATCCGATTTCGGAATTTAGTTTTGAAATATTTACGTAAGCGTGGAATATCTTCTATCAGTCCTTCTTCTTTACTAATCAACTCATGTAAGCAAATCATTCCCTCTTGGTCCCAATCCGATAACTCCCATAAATGCAAGTAATATTCATTTCTACACTTGTACACAATTCCTTGGACTTCTTCATACAATTCTTTAAGCATAACGTTCCCCTTTCTAGATACAGTCTAACAGATTCGAAACATCGTTTGTGACATTTTCTTCATTCTGTTCTCTACGCCTCCTCAACTGCACAAAAAAGAGAGGACGGGCCTCTCTCGGGGTTATTTTTCGTCATTCATTTTTGACTTTACTTCATCATAGGATAGTGCATGAGATTCCTCTTCTACTGTTTCAGGCATCTTTCCTGTTTCGTAAAGAGATTTAATTTGTGTACTATCCAATGTTTCGTATTTCAATAATGCTTCTGCAATCAACTTGTGAGTTTCACGATTTGACTGAATAATTTCAGCAGCTTTATTTCGTGCTTCATTCAATAATGAACGAACCTCTTCGTCAATTTCATAAGCTGTTTGTTCTGAAATTGATTTTTGAGGGCTTTGTGCACCAAACATGGCATGATTACCCTCATATTGTACCGGACCAAGTTTTTCACTCATACCGTACTCTGTAACCATTGCACGCGCCATTTGTGTCGCCTGTTCAAAGTCGTTTGAAGCTCCTGTCGTTTGGACATTAAAGATAATTTCTTCAGCTACACGTCCACCCATTAAGCCAGCCAATTGCTCTTTCATATCTTCTTTAGATAAAAGCATTTGGTCTTCCTTAGGAAGTGCAATCATATAGCCACCTGCACGACCTCTTGGTACAATTGTAACCTTATGGACAACGCGGGCATTCGATAAGACTAGACCAACAATGGTATGTCCTGCCTCATGATAGGCAACCAATTCACGTTCTTTTTGTGAAACTGTCTTATCTTTCTTAGAAGGACCAGCAATAACTCTATCTTCTGCTTCATCAATGTCTGAAGCATCAATTATCGATTTATTACGACGAGCGGCAACCAAGGCTGCTTCATTCAATACATTCTCTAAATCAGCACCAACAAAGCCTGGAGTTTGTTGAGCCACTAATTTCAAATCAACATCTTCTGCTAAAGGCTTGTTCTTAGCATGAACTTTCAAGATTGCTTCACGCCCCTTAACATCAGGACGGCCAACCAATACTTTTCTATCAAAACGTCCTGGACGCAGAAGGGCTGGGTCAAGTACATCTGAACGGTTCGTTGCAGCAATGACAATAATTCCTTCATTTCCCTCAAAACCATCCATCTCAATCAAGAGCTGGTTCAAGGTTTGTTCACGTTCGTCATTTCCTCCGCCAAGACCAACTCCACGTTGACGTCCAACAGCATCAATTTCATCGATAAAGATGATAGCTGGTGCTGCTTTTTTGGCATCTTCAAAAAGAGAACGAACACGACTAGCTCCAACTCCGACAAACATTTCTACAAAGTCAGAACCTGAGATACTAAAGAATGGAACACCTGCTTCTCCGGCGACTGCTTTAGCAAGCAAAGTTTTACCTGTTCCCGGAGGTCCCTCCAAAAGAACACCTGCTGGAATACGGGCTCCAAGTTTTGTAAATCGTTTTGGATCTTTTAAAAATTCAACAACTTCAACTAGTTCTTGTTTTTCTTCCTCAGCTCCAGCAACATCTGAAAATCTTACTTTAATATCTTCTTTATTTGCAGCCTTAGCCTTACTACGTCCAAAACTCATCGGGTTACGGCTATTATTTCCTCCCATATTTCCCATCATAGAGAATAGGAAGAAGAAAAGAATACCGAATGGCACAATGGATACAAGAATATTAATCCACATACCACTTGAACTTTCATGCTTAACAGTTACTTCAGCTTTATGGTCAGAAGCAAGCTTTTGCAATTCAGATACTGTCGTATCTGAAGGAAGAATGATGCTTGAAAATTTCTCTACTGTTGTAGCAGAAGGAGAAAAGAACTGAATGCCTGTTTCTTCTTTACTTGTTTTAGGATTTTTATAGACACCTGAAACTTCGATAACACTGCCATTTGGTTGGTAAGTCAATTCTTTTACATTGTCATCGGTAATTTCTTTTACCAATTCTGTATAATTAATTTGCTCACTTTTCCCTGCAACACTACCTGTACTAAAATACTGGTAGGCTGTAACTAGGAAAAAAATAAGTAATAACCATAGAAAAGGATTTTTAATTAAACCATTATTTTGTTTTTTCATTAAAAATTGTTCTTTCTAATTTGAATACACTTCTTCTTTCAATACTCCAACATAAGGAAGGTTACGATAATTTTCTTTGTAGTCTAAGCCATAACCTACTACAAACTCATTTGGAATAGTAAAGCAGGTATAGTCTGCCTCAATTTCTACAACACGCCCCTCTGGTTTATCCAACAAGGTTGCAATGTTAACAGAAGCTGCTTCTCTTTCAATAAACATATCTCGCAAATTCTTCAAAGTTTGACCTGTATCAATGATATCTTCTACAAATAGAACATGTCTTCCTTTGATATCTTGAGTCACATCTTGCTTGATATTGATGACACCACTACTTGCTGTTCCACCATGGTAGCTAGAAACCATCATAAAGTCCATTTCAATATGTGTATCAATATGTTTGACCAATTCAGCCATAAAAGGAATAGATCCTTTTAAAATCCCAACTAAAATTGGATTTTTTCCTGCATAGTCTTTGGTTAATTGAGCACCTAATTTTTTAGCAGCTTCTGTAATTTCATCGTGTGAAACGAGGATTTTTTTAATATCGTTTTCTAACATTTTTTTACCTATCTATTTTTTCTATATAAAGTACAGTGTTCATTATATCATTTTTCGTGTTTTTACTCAAATTACTGGTCGCAATTCCCAGAATTGAGACAATTTCACCAAATTGCTCAATAATCAGGGCAGAGTTTCGCTTTTCCATAGGGATTTTCAAATCAATAAATAAACGTCTGAGTTTTTTTCTGTGCCCATTTTGAATCAAAACATCTCCTGCTTTTCGATGACGAATGTATATAGATGTTTCCCGTGAAACAGGTATTTGTTGAATTAGTTCACCTTCTAAAGGAAGTCCAAAGGAAAATAAATATCCTTGATAAGATACCTGATTTTGATAGTGTAACACAAGTTCATCTTCCTTTTCATCAGCCTGAGGACTGATTTTACAAATCCGAAACTGTTGATACTCTTTTATCAATTCATAGCCATTTTTAAGCGGATGACGATACTGGCTTTTAGTTTTTAAAATTTGTCTAACTTCTTCAAACTGAGCTTTTGTAAGATTCAAATCTGGAAAACGATTCAGGTAAGTTTGAAGTAAAACTCTTTGTGTCGACTCAGAGTAAGACAATAGGCACTCTAAATTTTCTACATCAATATTCTTTGATAATTCAGCTATTGCCAAATCATAATCTAAAATTTCATTACCGATGCTTAAGATTGCATCCCTAAATCGAGGATTTTCTTTTTCTAATTCTGGTAAATAAGAGTTTCGAATACGATTGCGAAAATAATGATTTTCCTTATTTGATGTATCTTCAAAGTGAAAAATTGGTGGAAAGTCTTTTTTCTGAAAATGCAAGAAGGGGCGAATGATTTCTATCTCTCCGACTACTTGCTTCTCCTTAATTCCTGATAGATAGCGCAAACGAGTGCCTCGAATCAAACGCATCAAAATCGTTTCCACCTGGTCATCAGCATGGTGGGCAGTGACTAAGGCTGTCGCACCTGTCTTTTTCATGACCTCTTGAAAAAAATCATAACGAAAATCTCGAGCACGCGCTTCTGAAAATTCACCTAAAAAATTACTGATATAAATAGGAAGTTCTGCTTTTGCAGCCAACTTCCTTAATTCCTTTTCTTCCCAATCTGATTCTACTCTCTGCTTATGATTCACATGAGCTAGAATCAGTTCAATTTCTAACTCTTTTTGATACGTAGACAATACCTTAAATAGAAACATAGAATCTAATCCACCAGACAGAGCTAGCACCACCTTAGTATGTTTTTTAAAATATCCTCTCTTGAGAAAATGATTAAAAAAATCCTGTTCTCTCATTTTAGAACCTCATAAACATCTTTAGCTATCTTAGAAATCGTATCATAATCAGAATTCTTAGTGAAAATAGAAAGAACAAATGGAGAATCTGCATAGACAACACCCGTATCATGCTCAAATTCGTCCGCATCCCCAATTTTATGAGCTACCTTCACAGAAACACCTTTGGCAATTCGCTCATTATCAAAATCTGTTTTAGTCAAAGATTCCAATACAAATCCATTTTGATTATAAATGGCTTCCATAACCTTCCCAGCCATCTTGGAAGAAATCAATTTTTCTTTTGAATCCCAATCATCTCCCATAATAGCAGACATCTTGAATTTGAATGTAGCATCAGATTGGTTTGAAATGTAATATCCTAATATATTATGAGCTACATTATCCGATTCTTTAGCTACTTTTGTTATTAAGTCCTTGAGAGAATATTCTTTATTATCCTCTTTTTTAGGGAGGCTACCACTTCCCTCTGGTTTATAAGAACCTGGAAAATCATTAACTGCAGATACGTATTTTACAGTCGTATCTAACTGATAAAGACCCTCATTTATTTTTTCTTGCGTATAATAAAGATAAGGGAGTTTCAAAACACTAGCTGCATACATCTTTTCATCTTGATTGACACCAGCTTCTTTTCCAGTAGTCAGTTGCTTAACATAAATAGAAAATGAATCCTTCTGATATTTTTCCGCTAACATTTCTTGGACTTTACTCATCCGATTATCTTCTTCAGAAGTTGATTCTTTAACTACCCATCCAGCCTGATCAATATGTAGAAATTCTCTTCCTTCTACAAACATGGTCTTGTCGATTGATACTTGTGAATAAGCTGATAAAGATGATTTTATTTCTTTCAAATCATAAGGGCTATTATACAGTTTAAAGTCAGATTCTAACCATACTTTTTTGATTGTAGGAGCTACCTCTGACTGATCGTATAAAAATCGTTTGTCTGCAGCTATAAATTGATGGTTGGATAACTTAAACACTGGAATTCCTTGTTTATTTAAACGCCACTCGGTTATTTGAAAACTTGTTTTGGGAGTCAATTTTCCAGATTCTACCACTAAATCTTCATTTGCATAGACAGGAACTTCTCCATAAACCATAGGAGAACTTAATTTTTCTCTAAAATAGATACCAAAGTCAGATTGTGAAAGGTAATAAATTTCTTTTGAAGTATAGACAACTTCTTTTTCTGTGCTAACGACTTTTGAGATGGTCAAAAAACTCGGTAGCAACAAAATAATTAAGAATTTACGCATTCTTCCTTTCCTTTTCTTCTTGTAAACGCAATAATTGATTTTTTTCAGCCAACTCTTCCAGCTTTCCATCTGACAAACTCAAAAATTGCTCTATTACGTCTAATAAATTTTCCATTTTATCACCTTTGAAGCAAGTCAGGAATCGTATAAACTTTTTCCCTCGACTTAGAATAATAGTACTTCGCTCGTGTATATTTGGCAGCATAATCCTCGTCTTTCAACTTAGTAGCAAATGCTGTCTCCTTATCCTTTTCATCACTCAAAGTTTGATACTGAGTTTGCAAGTCTGCTAATTGCTGACGTCTTTGTAGTAATTGCTGATAGCTCTGCGCTAAATTAAAAGTTGGCAAGATAAATAATAGCATAATCAAAATCAATACCCACCCCATAAAACGATTCCGTTTTTGTCGTTCTTTCATCAGGTAGCGACGACGTTGGTGTTCATTTTGAATAAAAGAATTATTCAATTGTACGATATTTTTAGACATTTTCTTCTACCCGTGTTTCACTGATAATTTCATACATGCCTGCTGCATCTTCTTTTTTTGTACTATCTTTCATCTCCAGTACTTTTACAAGTAACAATTTATTTCCAAAACGAATTTCAACTTGGTCATTAACTTTCAAGTCCGTTGAACTTTTGGCCAAGATTCCATTCACCTTGATTCTACCTTTATCTGCTACTTCCTTTGCGACTGTACGACGCTTGATAATTCGCGATACTTTTAAATATTTGTCTAATCTCATCCTTATTACCTCAACTTATTATTGTACCATTTTTATCTATTTTATAGAAGGAAAATATCAAATGGAATTTTCTTCCTTAGACTCTTTTATCTCTAATAAACTTTCTCCAAAAATCAGCAGACCTTCTAAAATTTCATAATCTTTCTTATTTTGGACATCAAATACAAGCTCCATTAATCCCTTATTCTCAGTGATAGCTGCTTTTAAGTTCGTTGCGGATAAAGCTTTAAAATAATCTTGAGCCAAAAACAATCGCTGAGTGACTTTTTCAAATTGAATTGTAATTTTATTATCTTTTCTTTCCACACGTTGAACAAAGATCTTGTCCAAGTATGATTTGACCAAACCAATCTCTAAAAGATAAGCAACTACATCTGGGTACTCTCCAAAACGGTCTATCAACTCCTCTTGTAACTCTTCATAATTGACACGGTTGTCAATTTGACGAATTTTCTTGTAAATTTCAATCTTATGTCGTTGATCAGAAATATAAGTATCAGGAAGATAGGCATCAATTTGCAAAATCAACTCAGCATTCCCTTTGATTCTTGTGTTGGTGTTAACATTACCGTTTCGTTTAGCAATAGCTTCCTCTAGTAACTGCGAATACAATTCAAAACCAACAGAATCAATGAAACCAGACTGTGATTTTCCTAAAAGATTTCCTGCTCCACGAATCGAAAGATCTCGCATCGCAATCTTAAATCCGGAGCCCAATTCTGTAAATCCTTTGATCGCTTCTAATCTCTTCTCAGAGACTTCACTGATTGATTTTTCTGGACGATACATGAGATAAGCATAAGCAATACGATTACTACGACCAACTCTTCCTCTTAACTGATACAAGGTTGACAAGCCCATATGGTCTGCATTTTCAATAAACAAGGTATTGGCATTTGGAATGTCCACTCCTGTCTCAATAATGGTAGTCGTCACCAAAATATCATACTGACCTTCAATGAAATCCAGTAGAGTATTTTCTAACTGAATCTCACTCATTTGCCCATGTACATAACCAATCGAAGCTTCTGGAATTAAATCCTGTAATTCTGAAACCTTTTGGTCAATAGTGTCAACTTTGTTGTAAAGATAGTAAACTTGACCTCCACGCTCCATTTCACGCAAGACCGCATCACGAATGACACTATCATTCTTTTCCAAAACATAGGTCTGAACAGGATAGCGATTAGTCGGCGGAGTTTCAATAACAGACAAATCTCTGATTCCCAGCATAGACATATGAAGGGTACGAGGGATTGGCGTAGCTGTCAAAGTTAGAACATCCACTTGTTTCTTCAATTCTTTCAAAGTTTCCTTATGCTTGACACCAAATCTCTGTTCCTCATCAATAATCATCAAGCCCAAATCAGCAAACACAACATCTTTTGACAAAACACGATGTGTTCCAATCAAAATATCAACTTGACCCTTTTTCAATTTTTCAAGTGTTTCAGTCTGCTCTTTTTTACTTCTAAAGCGACTCAATACATCAATATTAACTGCAAAATTTTGGAATCGTTCCTTAAAATTCGTATAGTGCTGTTGCGCTAAAACCGTCGTCGGAACTAAGACAACAACCTGTTTGTGATCATTGACTGCCTTAAAGGCTGCACGCATAGCAACTTCTGTCTTTCCAAAACCAACATCCCCAACCAAAAGTCGATCCATTGGCTGAGAAGTCTGCATATCTCTCTTGATTTCCTCAATACTACGAAGTTGATCATCCGTTTCAACATAAGGGAAGGCATCATCAAAAGCATGTTGATCTTCATCATCAGCTGAGAAAGCAAACCCCTTCAACTGACTGCGTTCAGAATAGAGTTTGATTAAATCGTCAGCTATATCCTCTACCTGATTCTTAACCTTTTGCTTGGCCTTTTTAAAATGACCGTCATTTAATTTATTGAGTTTTGGCGCTTTACCATTACTTGAAACATATTTAGATAGTAGATGAATCTGTTCCACTGGGATGGAGATTTGATCCCCATTTTGATACTGAACACTGACATAATCGCGGTGAATCCCCTTGATTTCAATGGTTTCAATTCCTAGGTATTGACCAATCCCATGAATATGGTGAACAACGTAATCTCCTTTTTCAAGTTCATTGTAATCTTTTAATCTCTCTGCGTTTGAAACATGTTGTCTTCGAAAACGACGTTTCAATTTCTTTTGAAAAATCTCATGTTCAGTTATCAATAGAATCTTTTCATCTACAAAATGAAAACCATGTCTGAGATTACCCTCGATTAAGTTTACAGATTCTTTACAAATACTTGACTTATCTCTGGAATCCAATTTAATCTGGTATTCCTCTAAAACATCCTCTAATGTTTTACTTCCCATTGAATTGCTAGACTGCAGGATAATAGTATAATCCATTTTTTTGTATCGCTCAATTTCTTCTTTTAGAAAAGAAAATTGATTGAAAAACTCCTGCATGGGATATTGATTAAATTGATAAATTTGGTCAAACTTGAGATTTCCTAAACCCTTTTGCAGATTAGAAAAAAAGGTCACTGGACTTTGTTTTTTATAGATTTTCTCAGTATCTGCAAAATACTGCATCTCAGAAAATGCTTTACCGCTCTGTAACTCTTCTGTAAAGTATTGCGCTAACTCTCTTTCAAATACTTCATACTGATTCATCAATTTCTGATAATCATCAAAGAATATTGGTATGTCTTTTTCAATATAATCAAATACAGTACATGATTTCTCATAACACAAAGATAAAAATTTCCTAGAATCTGCATGACTTTGTTTTTGATGAAAACTTGAAAGAATTTCTTCTAGATAAGATTTCAGAATCGGCGATAGAGTCTTCAAAATTTGTTTTTCTAAAGTCAACTGACCTCGTTGATAATCTTCTTCTCTTATGAGAATATCACTAGCTGGAAAGATGATGAGTTCTGACTGATTTTCTTTCGATAATTGTGTTTCGACTTCAAAAGTACGAATTCCATCTACCTCATCACCAAAAAACTCAATTCGGCAAGGTTCTAACTGAGATATTTCAAAAATGTCTAAAATATCTCCTCGAAGACTAAATTCTCCTTGAGTTTGTACTTGTGTAACCTTTCGATAACCAATTTCCTTTAACTGATGGATAAGCGCGTGTTGGTCACATTCTTCACCAACTGATATTTTTACAATACTATCTTTGAACACATTTGGAGACGGTAAAATCAATCGACTTGCTGCAATATTACAAACCAAAATCCCTTTCTTAGATGAATCAGTCAAAAAACGCAAGGCTTCAACCCGTGAAATGATTTTTTCTTGTGAAGACATAAAAAACTCGACCATAGGGGAGTCATCTACCAAAAATGGATAAACAAGTTCCTCACCCAAGATAGAGATAAGATCACTAACCAGTCCTTCTGCTTCTCCATAAGTTGACGTCAATAATACAACCTTATCTTCTTTTTCCAAGCTACTTGCAATTGCAAGAGCCTTAGTAGACGTTGATAAACCAAGCATTAGTTGTCTTTTCTTATCTGTTAAACTTTGATGCCATTTTTTAATCTGATCATTTTCTGAGAATAACTCTAATAAGGTCACCATTTATCCGTTATACCTCTGCATCATTTTTTCAAAGTTTTTCTCTTGTAAATAATAATTTACAGCATCGTCAACCTTGTCAACAGACTGTAAAATACCGATATAATCATCCTTGTCAAACTTACTTAAAACATGATTAACAACTGACATGCCGTTTTTAGGTCTTCCAATTCCAATCTTAACACGATTAAAGGTCTGAGTTCCGATATGTTGAATAATAGACTTGATACCATTATGACCACCTGCGGATCCCTTTGCTCTTAAACGAATCTTTCCAACTTCCATGTCAAGATCATCGTAAATGATGAGTAAATCTTCAATATCCAAACCATAATAAGTCAATAAAGCATGAACCGCTTTTCCACTTTCATTCATAAAAGTAGTGGGTTTCACCAAATAGATTTTTTCACCATTAAGGAAAAATGAAGCTAGGTCAGCTTGAAATATCTTATCATGTGTAAAAGTGACATTCTGTTTCTTCGCTAGTTGGTCAATCAACATAAATCCAACATTGTGTTTTGTTTCAAAATATTTATCCCCTGGATTTCCTAATCCTACAAGTAATTTGGTCATTTATTTTTCCTTTCAAAAGCCAAAAGGGTTGGAATTTTTTTCCAACCTAATTGACACTATTCATTAATTTTTTTAGACATTAAAGCGGAATTCCATAATATCGCCATCTTGAACGATATATTCTTTTCCTTCTTCACGCAAGCGTCCAGCTTCTTTTACAGCCTTTTCAGATCCGTATTTCACTAGATCCTCATATGACATGGTTACCGCACGAATAAATCCTTTTTCAAAGTCTGAATGGATAATACCAGCTGCTTGAGGAGCCTTCATACCACGTTTGAATGTCCAAGCGCGAACTTCTTTTTCACCAGCTGTAAAATAAGTTCCCAATCCAAGCAAGTGGTAAGCTGCACGAGTCAACTTGTCAACGCCTGATTCTGTCAAACCAATGGCTTCAAGAAACTCTTTTTTATCTTCATCGTCCAATTCAGAAATTTCTTCTTCAGCACGCGCTGAAATGACTACTACCTCTGCATTTTCTGTCGCTGCGAATTCACGAATTTGTTTGACATAGTCGATAGAATCTGGATCTGAAACTACATCCTCATCGACATTAGCAACATAAAGAACTGGTTTAGTTGTCAACAGGAAGAGACCTTTGACAACTTTTTGTTCTTCATCTGTAAATTCGATGGTGCGAGCTGATTTTCCATCTTCTAGGACTGGTTTAATCTTTTGAAGAACATTGAATTCTTCCACAGATTCTTTATCTTTTTGCGTGCGTGCCATCTTTTCTACACGCGCATAACGTTTATTGACTGATTCTAAGTCAGCAAGAATCAATTCCAGGTTAATGGTGTCAATATCTGCAAGTGGATCCACAAAGGCATCTTCACGTCCTTGCTCGCGCATAACATTTTCATCATCAAAAGCACGAACTACGTGAACAATCGCGTCTACTTCACGGATATTAGCCAAGAATTTATTCCCTAGCCCTTCTCCTTTTGAAGCTCCTTTTACAATTCCTGCAATATCTGTAAATTCAAATGTTGTTGGCACTGTCTTTTTAGGAGTAATCATTTCAGTTAGTTTTTGTAGACGTTCATCTGGAACTTCTACCATTCCAACGTTTGGATCAATCGTCGCAAATGGGTAGTTTGCTGCCTCTGCTCCTGCTTTTGTAATTGCATTAAATAGTGTTGATTTACCAACATTTGGCAAACCAACGATACCTGCTGTTAAAGCCATATTTTCTCATTCTCCATTTTCATTTCAATCCCTAATATTATAACACAAAAAGGGAAAACTTGCTAACCCTCTAACTAATGGGGCTCAGTCAATAATTTTATTCATTTTTCGATCAAAATCATAGCGCCCCATCATGATAACATGGTCACAATTGCTACATTTAATTTTGATATCTGCCCCTACGCGTGTAATTTCCCAACGATTGGCTTTTTTACCAGTTGACTTGATTGTACAAGCATGTGGCTTTTTCATCTCAACAAAATTTCCAACTTGATACATACTACTCTCCTTTTCTTTTTTGATTATATCATAAAAGAGGCGAGCTAGGCTCAACCTCTTTAACTTAATTTGTACGAACTGGGGTGATAAGTTGCATGAAGTCCTCTTCAGTATCTGCTGGCACAAGAGTAAATGGACGAACAGCTGAGATAAAGCTAATGGTCACCTTTTCGCTATTTAAAGCTTTAAGAGAATCAATCAAATAAGTTGGATTGAAACTAATGGTCAAATCTTCACCAGTCACCTGATCAGTATCAATTTCTTCGTTTACTTTACCAACTTCTGGAGAGTGAACATGGGCGCTAACAATCCCATCTTTAATTTCAAGTTTAACAGTACCATTTTGAGTCGCACTTGATAAAAGACGAGCACGTTCCATTGACTGGCGTAAGTTTACCACATCAAAAGTAATAGTAGTGTTAAAGTCTGTTGGAATCAAGCGATCTGTATCTGGATAGTTTCCTTCTAGGAGACGAGTATAGAAGCTAATATTTTCGCTTCTAAAGAGAATTTGGTTATTGGAAAAGAAAATCTCTACAGTTTCGATATCATCTGTAAATACCGCTGAAAATTCGCGTAGGGAACGGCTAGGAATGACAACATCAAAATCATCACTATTTTTCTCAAGCGTTAATTTTTTCTGGCTTAAGCGATGAGAGTCTGTTGCCACTGTTTTTAGCTCCTTATGTTGACTCAATACAAAATGAACACCTGTTAAAATTGGACGACTTTCTTGTGTACTTGCAGCAAATGCTGTTTCATTGATAATTTTCTTGAGTAATTTTGTTTCAAGAATTAAAGGAGTGCTTGCTGAAACTTCTTGGATTCGTGGATATTGTTCACTATCTTTTCCTTTTAGGGTAATTTCTGATTTGCCACTGGTTAAAACAATTTGATTTTGTTCAATTTCTTTAAAATCAAGAGTCACATCAGGTAAACTAGATACCACATTGATAAAGAAAGAAGATTCAAGAAGGATTGATCCTAAAGAAGTAATTAACAAACCAGCATCTTCATTTTTTTGAGAAATAAAATTTTCAATTGAAATTTGACCATTTGAACCAATTAAAGTAACACCTTCATTGCTCACGTCAATTTTTACGGTTGATAAAATAGGAATGGCATTTTTAGAACTAATAGCTCTCTTAGTAGTGTTTAATGCTTGTAGAAATAAATTTTTATTAATTGAAAAATGAATCATGGATTCTCCTTTATTTATTTTAGTATTAGAAGGATAATAGTAATAATAGAGTCTGTGAAATCTGTGGAAAACAGACTAAAAGTAAGGCATACCAAGTTTTTTGACTTGTTTAAAAAATGTGGATAAAAAAGATAAAAAAGCGAAAGTTATCCACAAGTTATTTTATTTTCTTTTTGATTGATTCAATTTCTAAACGTAAATTATCGTCTTCATCAATCAAAGATTTAATTTTTGCATGGGCGTGAATAACTGTTGTATGATCTTTTCCACCAAATTCCTTCCCAATTTTTGGAAGACTATTATCTGTTAGTTCTCTAGATAAATACATGGCTACTTGACGGGCTAAAACAATATTTTGAAGGCGTCTGCTTCCCTTCATTTCTTTAACACTAACTCCATAGAAGTTACCAACTTCATTTTGGATTTTGTCAATTGGGATGACGAGCATTTGGCTAACATCCTGTTTGCGAGCTCTAATAGCTTCTGCAGCAATATCAATAGTGATATCCTTGATTTTTTTTACTTTAGCAATTAAAGTGATGTCGTTGATGGCCCCCTCAAGATCTCGAACATTTGAATCAAATTGCCCAGCTAGGTATTCTAGAGTATCACTTTGGAAATTGTAGCCTAAATGTTCCGTTTTACTTTGTAAAATGGCAATGCGTGTTTCAAAGTCAGGAGGTGTGATAGTTTGTGTTAATCCCCAACTAAAGCGCGTGACAAGCCTCTCCTCGAGCCCTTCTAGATGTTTTGGACTTCGATCACTCGTTAGGACAATTTGTTTTTGCTTGTCGTGCAGTGCATTAAAGGTATTGAAAAATTCTTCTTGTGTTGCAACTTTTTTACCACTTAGAGATTGTATATCATCAATCAATAAAAGATCAAGGCTACGATAGGTCTTTTTAAACTTTTCCATCTCCCCAAGTCTTAGGTGATCAAGAAAGTCATTAATAAAGCTTTCAGCAGGGATATATTTAACACGCGCATTTGGAATATTTTTTAGAATTTCATTTCCAATAGCGTTTAACAGGTGAGTCTTACCAAGCCCAGGTCCTCCATAGATAAAAAGAGGATTATAGGTCAAGGCCAAATCTTCAGAGACAGCCAAAGCGGCTGATACTGCCCAAACATTTCCATCCCCTTGAATAAAATTATCAAAGGTATACTTTTCTTTTAATCCAGTATCTGAATAAGGAATAGATGCTAACTTTGGACTATAGTCATAAAGAGTTGAATTTGTAGCTTTTTCAACTTGTGAGATAGTCGTATCTTGAGGTTTGGTGAAAATATAGTGGGGAGTAATCTCAGCATCATAAATTTCAAATCCAGCAACGACAATAATATCTTTTAGTTGTTTTTCCCAGACCATTTCCATTTCAGATCGTGGTAAAAATATAGTAGCAACATTTTCCTCTACCTTGATGAGTTCAGCTTGAATAGCATAGAAATCATACATGGATCGAGTCAGTCTTTCTTGAGCAAATTCTAATATACGATTCCAAAATTGTTTTTCTTTCAATCCTTTCTCCTCCTTTACTATTTAAAAGTTTAATGCTAGATTTATTTTACCACATATAGAAAGAATTTTCCACAAGCTGTGAAAAATAATCCACAATGTTACCAACCTTTATCCACAGGTTGGGGATAAAGGTAAAAACTTTTGATTTATTAAGCTTTTTATTGCAAAAAATAGTGGATAATCTTGTGAAATAAAAAAATAAAAGAACAGCCTTATTTCAGGCTGTTGATAATTCTACTGTATTCTTCTTGGTTTGAGAAAGCAATAATGATTTTTCCACTATCTTTTTTAGACAGTTTGATTTCTACATCTAATCCGAGTAGTTTTTTTAACTGTTCTTTTTCATTTTGTATGAAATGATTTGTTTTTTTAAGTTTATTTTGTTTTCTCTCTGTCAGAAGAGTTTCTAACTTTCTTACAGAAATATCTTCCTCGATGATTCGTTGAAAGAAATAGTCTTGTTGTTCCTTATTCAACCCAACTAGCGAACGTGCATGTGCTTGTGATAGTTTGCCATTTTCTACTTCTGAGAGGATCTGTTCTGGCAAGGAAAGCAAGCGAATAGAGTTGCTGATATAAGGACGAGACTTTCCCATTTTATCTGCAATTTCAGCATGGGTAAATCCTTTCTCTACGAGAGATTCATAGGCGCGTGCTTCTTCTATTGGATTTAAATTTTCTCTTTGCAAATTTTCAATGATGGACTGGACTATCATTTCTTGGTCTGAAAGCTGTTTAACAACAGCGGGGATAGACGTTAGACCAGCTAAAAGTGAAGCTCTATAGCGTCTCTCTCCTGCAAGGATTTCATAACCAATTACAGGAGATTGACGAACAATAATCGGTTGAATGACCCCATTTTCTTTAATAGACTGTGCTAGTTCATCTAGTTTTTCTCTATCAAATTCTTTTCGAGGTTGATAGGGATTTTTTTGTATATCCGTGATAGAAATTATTTCAAATTTTTCCATGATTCTACACTAACACATCTTTTCTTTTATGTAAAGCTTTCTTTACATAGATGTCAATTAAGATTCTAAATCACCTGAACTCTTGTCAAGTTTAATAGATGTAGTTTCTTCTTTACCGTTACGATAATAAGTTATTTTAATGGTGTCTCCAATAGAATGATTGTAAAGAGCACTT
Source organism: Streptococcus mitis SK579 (assembly GCF_000257905.1). Classification (GTDB taxonomy): domain Bacteria; phylum Bacillota; class Bacilli; order Lactobacillales; family Streptococcaceae; genus Streptococcus; species Streptococcus mitis_L. The sequence continues at coordinate 70,632 of NZ_AJJL01000071.1, read as the reverse complement.
TGTAAGTCTGTTGATGAAGCAATCTCTTTGTCATCTACTTTTGTAATAACATCGTATTTTTCAAGGTGACCATTGGCGGGCATATTGCTTTGTACAGAACGAACAACTACACCAGATGTTACATTGCTTGGAATATTCAGTCTTCTAAGATCACTTGTATTAATATTTGAGAGATTGACCATTTGGATGCCCAAAGCTGGGCGAGTCACTTTTCCGTTCTTTTCTAATTGTTCAATGATATTGATAGCATCATTTGCAGGAATTGCGAAACCAAGTCCTTCTACAGATGTTCCTCCATTTGTGGCAATTTTACTTGAGGTAATTCCGATAACCTGTCCTTGAATATTGATTAGTGGGCCACCAGAGTTACCTGGGTTAATAGCAGTATCAGTTTGGATGGCTTTTGTAGAAATGGCTTGTCCATCTTCCGATTTTAAGGATACATTTCGATTGAGACTAGATACGATACCTTGAGTGACAGTATTAGCATATTCAGAACCTAATGGGCTACCAATGGCAATAGCAGTTTCTCCTACGGTTAACTTGCTAGAATCACCAAATTCAGCTACTGTTGTCACTTTTTCTGAAGAGATTTTGACGACAGCAATATCAGAGAAAGTGTCAGCTCCGACGATTTCTCCAGGTACTTTAGTTCCATCTGACAAACGAATATCTACTTTGCTGGCACCATTTATAACGTGATTGTTGGTGACAATATAAGCTTCTTTATCATTCTTTTTATAAATAACCCCAGATCCTTCACTAGAGATTTGTTGAGAATCTGTATCAGTCTCATCATTGCCAAATACGCTATTTTGTCTGTTTGTTGAATAAGTAATAACAGAAACAACAGCATCTTTTACTTTATTAACAGCCTGAGTTGTTGAATTTTCGTTCTTATAGGCAGTTTGTGTAATAGTACTATTGTTGTTAGAGTTGCTTACACTACTTTTTTGAGTTAGTTGGTTTATTGAAAAGCTACCTAAGGCTCCACTAAAAAAGCTAATGACGATAACGACTAATAATTGAAACCATTTTTTATAAAATGTTTTTAGATGTTTCATATTTGCCTCCATATGTTTGAAATTACTGAAAGTATAAACTGACTAGCTTAATTATAACTTAAAAACAAAAGTTTTGCACAGATTGTGGATAACTTTCAAAATTCTGTGGTTTTCTCGGCTAAAATTAACCTTTTATTTTGTGAATAAGATGTGAAAAAATAGAGAATATGTTAGAATAGAGTCATGAAAATTAAAGTTGTGACAGTTGGAAAACTGAAAGAAAAGTATTTAAAAGACGGTATCGCAGAGTATTCAAAACGAATTTCTCGATTTGCTAAGCTTGAAATGATTGAACTAGCAGATGAAAAAACACCAGATAGGGCCAGCGAATCAGAAAATCAAAAGATTTTAGAAATAGAAGGTCAGAGAATTTTATCAAAAGTTGGTGACCGTGATTTCGTTATTGCGTTAGCTATTGAAGGGAAAACTTTCTCATCAGAAGAATTTAGTAAGCAGTTAGAAGAAGCTTCTATAAAAGGATTTTCTACTCTTACATTTATTATTGGAGGGAGTCTGGGGTTAGCACAGGATGTAAAAAAGAGAGCCAATCTTTCTATTAGTTTTGGACGCTTAACCTTGCCCCATCAGTTAATGAGACTAGTCCTTGTTGAACAAATCTATCGGGCTTTTACGATTCAGCAGGGATCACCCTATCATAAATAGAAAATTGACTTTTAATTGAATTTTTGGTAGAATAATTGTGTTAGGTCTCATAGCTCAGCTGGATAGAGCATTCGCCTTCTAAGCGAACGGTCGCAGGTTCGAATCCTGCTGGGATCAATATAGTAGCAAAGCTGGGAATTTTCCCGGCTTTTTTCTTAAAAAAGTACACTTGGGGAGAAAAAAATGACAGTTGAGAGAATTTTATCTAAAATGAAATTCCATTTTGTATAATGGTTTTTGTAAGTTAGCTTACAAGAAAAAAACATTTTAGGAGATTTTATTATGAAAAACACAGTTAAATTGGAACAGTTTGTATCATTGAAGGAAAAAGACTTACAAAAGATTCAAGGTGGGGAGATAAGGAAATCAAATAGTGCTTTAGTTAATTTCTTTAAAAGAAGATAAAGGAGTAGAAGAATGTATTTTCTTTCAGTATTAGATTTGATACTATATGTTTTTATTATTAGTCAAAGTTATTATTTTATTTGTAAAAGACAAATAAAAACAAAGGAATTATGCTTTTTTGGTGTTTATACATTACTAGTAGGGACAGTACTTGAACTTCCCTTTTATCTCCTATATTTAGATGAGTTAGGGATTGGAACATTTTTATTTCCTTTGGTACTATATTCCTATTTTAGATGGATTAAACAGTATGAGAAGGATAGAGGACTATTCCTAAGTTTATTACTATCTCTTTTATATGAGGGCACTCATACTTTTTTGTCCGTAACTTTTTCCTCTATAACAGGAGACAATTTTGTTTTACAATATTATGATCTATTCTTTTTCGTTGTAGCGGTGTTGACTTATGTCGTTATCGTAACAATCATTCGTTATTTCCACTTGGAACTAACCTATTTTGACAAAGACTACCTCTATCCTTTCTTGACAAAAGTATTTTTTGCCTTACTACTGCTACATATTGTATCTTTCGTTTCAGATATAGTAAGTACGATTAAACATTTGAATAGTTTTGGAAGTATTTTGTCATCTATTGTCTTTATCTCTCTCCTTTTGACCTTCTTTGCAATGAATTCGCATAAAGAACAAATGGAGAAAGAGATTGCTTTGAAGCAGAAGAAATTTGAACAGAAACATTTACAGAATTATACAGACGAAATTGTTGGCTTGTATAATGAAATCCGTGGTTTTCGACATGATTATGCTGGAATGCTTGTCAGCATGCAGATGGCAATTGACAGTGGTGATTTACAGGAAATTGACAGAGTTTACAATGAAGTTTTAGTGAAAGCCAATCACAAACTGCGTTCAGATAAATACACTTACTTTGATTTGAACAACATAGAAGATTCAGCTTTACGAAGTTTGGTTGCTCAGTCAATTGTTTATGCTCGAAATAATGGTGTAGAGTTTACACTGGAAGTAAAAGATACGATTACCAAGCTCCCAATTGAACTATTGGATTTGGTTCGTATCATGAGTGTTTTATTGAACAATGCTGTCGAAGGATCGGCTGATAGCTATAAAAAGCAGATGGAAGTAGCAGTTATTAAGCTGGAAACTGAAACAGTTATTGTGATTCAGAATTCATGTAAAATGACGATGACTCCTTCAGGAGATCTATTTGCTTTAGGATTCTCCACTAAGGGAAGAAATCGCGGGGTAGGATTAAATAATGTGAAAGAACTATTAGATAAGTACAACAATATTATTTTAGAAACAGAGATGGAAGGCAGTACATTTAGACAAATCATTAGATTTAAGAGGGAATTTGAATGAAAGTTTTAATTTTAGAAGATGTTATTGAACATCAAGTGAGACTAGAAAGAATATTGGATGAAATTTCGAAAGAATCGAATATTCCAATATCATACAAGACAACAGGAAAAGTTCGTGAATTTGAAGAATACATTGAAAATGATGAAGTAAATCAGCTTTATTTCCTAGATATCGATATTCATGGAATTGAGAAAAAGGGATTTGAGGTTGCTCAGCTCATTCGTCATTACAATCCTTACGCTATTATCGTCTTTATCACCAGTCGATCAGAGTTTGCGACTCTGACATATAAATACCAGGTATCAGCCCTAGATTTTGTTGATAAGGATATCAATGATGATATGTTTAAGAAGCGAATTGAGCAAAATATTTTCTACACTAAAAGTATGTTACTTGAAAATGAAGATGTTGTAGATTATTTTGACTATAATTATAAGGGAAATGATTTAAAAATCCCTTACCATGATATTTTGTATATTGAAACAACAGGTGTCTCTCATAAATTGCGCATTATTGGTAAGAATTTTGCAAAAGAGTTTTATGGTACCATGACAGATATTCAGGAAAAGGACAAACATACTCAGCGATTTTATTCTCCTCATAAGTCATTTTTAGTAAATATAGGCAATATCAGAGAAATTGATCGAAAAAACCTAGAAATTGTTTTCTATGAAGACCATCGTTGTCCTATTTCAAGATTAAAAATTAGAAAGTTAAAAGATATTTTAGAGAAAAAATATCAAAAGTGATTGACAATTAGTAAGAAATTGATATAATGGTTATATCTGCTACAGATAGAAGGTCCGTTGGTCAAGGGGTTAAGACACCGCCTTTTCACGGCGGTAACACGGGTTCGAATCCCGTACGGACTATTTTATCCGCCATAGCTCAGTTGGTAGTAGCGCATGACTGTTAATCATGATGTCGTAGGTTCGAGTCCTACTGGCGGAGTATAGATAAAAAGGAACACAACTGTGTTCCTCTTTTTGTATCAATTTGTATCACCAAGCATCTTCATAAGGAAGTCTGTTATTTCTTGAGGACTTTCTTTTTTTCCATGTGCAATCCAAGTTTGGCAAACACCAAAAAGTGCGTGAGTTAGATAGATGCTACTGTATTCTAATTCAGTGGTATTGAGATTCAGTTGCATAAATCGCTTTTGTAAATCTGTACTGAGCATGATATGAAGTTTATTTCGTAAGAAATTTTGAATTTCTTTAGTCCCGTTTTCAGAAAGCAGAGCAGCCAGAAGTGGTTCTGATTCTAGATATTCAAAGACTTCTAAAATAGCATCTCTTTTGTGATGAGCATGTTTTTGAAAAATATATTCAAATGTATGAAATAGCTTGCTTTGATAGTGCTCGATCATATCATATTTATCCTTATAGTGAGTATAGAAGCTGGAACGACTAATTCCGGCTTTTTCTGCTAACTTGACAGTAGAAATTTGATCAAATGGTTGTTCCATTAGTAATTGTACCATAGCATTTTCAATAGTTCTCTTTGTTTTTAAGCGTTTGTTACTTTCTTGCATATTTCCTCCTTGTAAACAAATTAGACTATATGTCTAAAAATTAATTTTTTATCTTGTAATTTAGATTTTTTATTGTATAATCTATTATATCAAAATTTTAGACAATATGTTTAAAAAAGGAGAAACTATGTTTAAAGAATGGAAAGCAATTTTAAAAAAACCAACCTTTATTATTGTCATGATAGGGATTTCTCTTATTCCAGCTCTGTACAATATCATATTTTTGTCATCAATGTGGGATCCATATGGGCAATTGTCTGACTTACCTGTGGCAGTTATCAATAATGATAAAGAGGCTTCCTATAATGGTAATAGCATGTCTATAGGAAAAGACATGGTGTCCAATTTAAAAGAAAATAAAACCTTGGATTTTCATTTTGTAGATGACGAGGAAGGTAAGAAGGGCTTAGAAGATGGCAATTACTATATGGTAGTGACTTTACCAAGTGATTTATCTAAAAAAGCAACTTCTATTTTAACGAACCATCCAGAGCAAATGAAAATCGATTATCAGACTTCAAGTGGTCATAGCTTTATTGCCAGCAAGATGAGTGATTCTGCAATGACACAATTAAAGCAGAATGTTTCTACCAATGTAACCGAGACTTATACTAAAGCTTTATTCAACAAAATGGTCGATTTAAAGAATGGGATAAGTCAAGCAGCGTCTGGTAGTGAAAAACTAACTGATGGAGCGAATCAGTTAGTGGCAGGAAGTCAAACATTAACTACTAACCTACACTCTTTAGCAGATTCAAGTTTAACATTTTCAAATGGAACGGAGCAGTTTACTAAAGGATTATCCTCTTATGTCTCTGGTGTTGAACAACTTCATCTTGGCTTAGGGAATTTTAATAGTGGTTTAGTTACATATACTGGTGCAGTGAGTCAATTAGATAGTGGGTTAGGTCAATTATCTTCTAAAAGCCCTGAATTAGTGAGGGGAATTAATCAATTATATACTGGTGTAGAATCTTATACTGGCGGTGTTTCTCAGCTCAATGCTGGTCTTAATCAATTTTCATCTGGTGTTAGTGCCTACACCAATGGAGTGGGAAGTCTTGCAACAGGTGCTAATCAGTTATCTAATCAATCAGCTACACTTCGAATGGGGGTGGAGCAATTAAGTGAAGGGATTCAACAACTTTCTAGCAAGTTAGATGCTTCATCTGAGCAAAAAGATCAAATTAATCAATTATCTTCTGATTTGAATCAGTTAAATCAAGCTATTCAAAATATTGATGTTGGAGATACAAAACAATTAGATTCTGTTTTATCAAGTATAGTATCTCTTTCTAATCAAATGTTAGCAAGTGCTCAGTCTGATAAAGTGACTACATTAGCTAATATTCAATCGACAGCAGCTTATCAATCATTGACAAGTGAGCAACAAGCTGAGATAAGCGCTTCTGTATCTCAAAATTCGACTGATAGTATTCAATCGGCTCAGTCAATTGTAGCTTTAGTACAAGGTTTACAGGGAAGTTTGGAAAACTTACAAAATCAATCTTCAAATCTTTCGACATTAAAAAATCAAGCTAATCAAGTATTACCACTTGCTTCTACTTCTTTGACAGGATTGTCAAGTGGATTAACAGAGATACAAGGAGCTGTTACTAGCAAATTAGTTCCTTACAGTCAGTCGATTGCATCAGGTGTAAACGCATATACTACAGGTGTTGATAAAGTTTCTCAAGGCGCAAGTCAACTAAGTGAAAAGAATTCCACCTTGACAGGTAGTTTGGATCAACTAGTTTCAGGCTCAACTACCTTGACACAAAAATCTTCTAACTTGACAGCAGGAGTTGGTCAATTAGTTGAAAAAACTCCAGAATTAGTGTCTGGTATTGAAAAATTATCAACTGGCTCTAACCAATTGAATCAAAAGAGTCAAGAATTGATAGCAGGAGTTGATAAATTGCAGTCAGGATCTAGCCAACTAGCTGACAAATCCAGTCAGTTAATTTCAGGTGCTTCTCAATTAGAAAGTGGAGCTAATAAATTGGCAGATGGAGCTGGGAAACTAGCAGAAGGTGGAACAAAGTTAACTTCTGGATTGGAAGGTTTACAGACAGGAGTTGCTTCTTTGGGACAAGGATTAGGTAATGCTAGTGATCAACTCAAGTCAGCATCAACAGAATCTAAAAATGCAGAGATTTTGTCAAATCCTCTCAGTCTATCCAAAACTGACAATGACCAAGTTCCTGTAAATGGAATTGCAATGGCTCCTTATATGATATCAGTTGCTCTCTTTGTTGCAGCAATATCAACGAATATGATCTTTGCGAAGCTACCTTCAGGACGTCATCCAGAGAGCCGTTGGGCTTGGTTGAAATCTCGAGCTGAAATAAATGGTATTATAGCTGTTTTAGCAGGGATTTTGGTATATGGAGGAGTTCATCTTATTGGTTTAACTGCTAATCATGAGATGAGAACATTTATTCTCATTATCCTAACAAGTTTAGTATTCATGTCCATGGTGACCGCTTTAACAACATGGAATAGCCGTATAGGAGCTTTCTTTTCTCTTATTTTGCTTTTATTACAGTTAGCATCAAGTGCAGGTACTTATCCACTTGCCTTGACAAATGATTTCTTTAGAGCTATTAATCCCTGGTTACCAATGAGTTATTCAGTTTCGGGATTGCGACAAACAATCTCTATGACAGGAAATATTCATCATCAAGTTATTTTCCTTGCTGTGATATTAGTACTATTCATTGGTTTAGGTATGCTAGCCTATCAACCTAAGAAAATGGAAGAAGATTAAAAAAATCGACCGATTAACTGGTCGATTTTTTAAACCTTAGATAACTTTCGTTTGTGATTATAGATTCCAAATAGTAAAAGTGAAGTAAAGGAACAGATTGATCCAGTAATAAAACCATTGGGAATAAAGGAAAGTGTAATAGTTCCTTTTCCCTTAGGAACGTCAACTTTCATAAATCCAGTTTGAGCTTGTTTTATTTCTATTTTCTTACCATCTTGGTAGGCAGACCAACCTTTGTCATAAGGAATGGTGAAGAAAATAGATGTATCTTGTTGGACATCATATGTAGCAAAAACCTTGTTTTTAGAAGTTGATACTGTTACAGGCTGTTCTTTAATTTTTTGAATGGCCTCAGTTAAAGTTTGGGTATCTAAACGGTAGAAGGTAGGAGATTCAAATGATACTTGTGAATTTCCAGGGAAACTAACATTGATATTGAAAGTCTTTTTCTCTTTTGTATAACCTAGATTAAAGAAGGAAAAGACATTATCAGTTGTAAAAGTTTTCTTTTCTCCATTTACAAGGATGTCAACCTTCTTTTGTTTATCATTAGAAAAGTGAAGGTTTGTGAAAGAAAGATAAACTTGACTGTTTTCGGGAACCTCAATTTGATACTGGATTGCTGCATCCTCATTTGAAGAACTTGTGACACTAATCAAATCATTAGTATTTTCTGTTTTGTCATAAGGGATTGGAGAAAAATAATCAAAATCGACGTTAGCAAGTTGATTTAAAAACGAGGCCTGATTATCTAGAGTATGTTCATTGAACTTGACATCATTGTAAACAGATTGACTAGCAAATGCAATCGGAAGAGAGAATTGATTTTCATATAGGGTAAGATTATCTTTTTGATAGATATCTTTAAAACCATACTTATCAATAGGACTGTCTGAGATATTGTACTGGATACCAAATAAACTATCAGCCAAAATACTATTATTTGCATAGCGGAGATTGAGATTGGTCCCAGAGGATTTAAACCCAAGTTTATCCAAAGTAGAGCTTGCTGAACGATTTCGAACAGATGAAAATTGAGAGATTCCATTGTAGTTGAATTTCATACTGTCATTTCCTGTCTGAGTTTGTAGTTTTTCAGTACGAGTAAATTGATTTCCAATATATGTTGAGAAAGATTCCATAGCTGGGATATCTCGATTATATGCACTTCGAGAAGCAAATCCCCATTCCTTAGCAATTCCGTTCATTTGAGATGAAGCATTTAAACTTATTTCAACAATTATAAATAAAGAAATTAGAATGGCAAATAGATTTACAGAGATAAACTTTTTGATAACTGCAAGGAGTAAAAGATAATAGACAACTAAAAATTCAAGAGTAAGCAGAATATTCAAATTTGTTAAAAAAGAATAATGCGATTTTAGATAGATGGTGGCTAAAAATCCTGTTACTAGAAGAAAAAGCGAAACTAAAAAATTCCAGACTTTAATTTCTTTCAGACGATTTAAGACTTCCGCTGCTGTGTAAATTAACAAGGTAGAGAAAATCCAAGAATAGCGATGTAAAAACATATTTGGAGTATGCATGCCTTGCCAAAATAAATCAAGAGCTTCTATATAAAAGCTGGTAATTAGAAATGCAAATAAGATTGCATAGATAAGTTTCACGTGAAACTTAATAGATTTCATCGTAAAAAACAAAATGGTCAAAATAAAGGGAAGTAGTCCGACAAAAATCATTGGAATAGCTCCATACTTTGTTGTGTCGAAGGAACCAATGAATTGTTTAGCAAAGAGATCAAGATACCAGCTATTTTCAGTTTGAAACTTTGTAACTTCAGTTAATTTTTCCCCATGTGTCTGTAAATCAAACAGAGTGGGAAGAGTCAGAATCAAACTAGCCATACCAGCTAAAAAGGATATAACTATGAAATCAAGAACAGATGATTTTCGAGTCTTAAAGTCCAAAGAAATTTGACAGAGATACCAGAAAATAAGAAACAATGCTGTCATATATCCAAAATAATAATTTTGAATAAATAAGATTGACAAACTTGTAAAGTACAATAGAAATTTCTGTTCAGTTATCAGTAAATGTAAACCAGTGATAATTAAAGGAATTAAGATAAAAACATCTAGCCAAGTTTTTATCTCTAGTTGACTAACAGAGAAACTCATCAGAGCATAGGAAGTAGATAAAGCTAGATTTAAAGGATTAGGAATCGATTGAAATAATTTATTTAAACTAAAATAAGTTGATAGTCCAATCAATCCAAATTTTAAGAGAGTTGTCAGATAGACAGCATCTGGCATATTCGACAGATTAAAAAAGTAAACTAGAGGTGAAAGGAAACTTCCCAAGTAATAACTAGATAGGGCATAGAAATTTAATCCGAGGCCACTTGTAAAGGTGTAAAACAGACTACCATTTCCATGTAGGATATTTCGTAAAGCTACATCAAAAATAACGTATTGATGAAACCCATCTCCTAATAGTGGAGATGTATCGCTATTCCAGTAGATACCTTGAGATAGATATACTCCTGTCATAATGATTACGGGAATGATGAAAGAAACAAAATAGGTCCAATATGTTTTAAAAAATAATTTCATGTTATCTCATAAAATGTTAGAAAACCCAGCTGGTTAACCCAACTGAGTTTAGAAGTTTTATTTAGTCTTTCCAAAGTTCTTTAACTTTTGCTTGTACTTCTGCATTTTCTAGGAATTCATCATAGGTTTCATCGATACGGTCAATGACGCCATTTTTGGACAAGACAATGATATGGTTAGCTAAAGTTTGAATAAACTCGTGGTCATGGCTGGCAAAGATGATTGATTCTTTAAAGTTTTTCAATCCATCATTCAAGCTTGAGATAGATTCCAAGTCCAAGTGATTGGTTGGATCATCAAGTACAAGGACATTTGATTTTAAGAGCATGAGTTTTGAAAGCATGACACGAACTTTTTCTCCCCCTGACAAGACATTTACAGGTTTGTTAACCTCATCTCCAGAGAAGAGCATACGGCCGAGGAAACCACGTAGAAAAGTATTGTCATCTTCTTCTTTACTTGCGAATTGACGTAACCAGTCAAGAATTGACTCTCCTCCTGCAAAATCTGCCGAGTTATCTTTTGGCAAGTAAGAACGGCTAGTAGTTACTCCCCACTTGACAGTTCCTTCATAGTCAATGTCCCCCATGATTGCACGAATTAATGCAGTCGTTTGGATGTCATTTTGTCCAATAAGCGCTGTTTTATCACCTGGACGCAAGATAAAGCTGATATTATCTAAAATAGTCTCACCATCAATCTTTACAGTTAGATTTTCTACTGTCAAGAGATCATTACCGATTTCACGTTCCGCTTTAAAGTTGATAAATGGATATTTACGACTAGATGGCACAATTTCTTCAAGTTCAATTTTATCAAGCATTTTCTTACGTGATGTTGCTTGTCTTGATTTAGAAGCATTGGCAGAGAAACGAGCAACGAATTCTTGCAATTGCTTAATTTTTTCTTCTGCTTTGGCATTACGGTCTGCTAGCAATTTAGCAGCGAGTTCAGAAGATTCCTTCCAGAAGTCATAGTTTCCGACATAGAGTTTGATTTTTCCAAAGTCAAGGTCGGCCATGTGAGTACATACTTTGTTCAAGAAGTGACGGTCGTGGGATACTACGATAACGGTGTTATCAAAATCAATCAAGAAGTCTTCTAACCAAGTAATCGATTGGATATCCAAACCGTTGGTCGGCTCGTCCAAGAGAAGAACATCTGGTTTACCAAAAAGTGCTTTGGCGAGGAGAACCTTTACTTTCTCACCGTTGGCTAATTCGCTCATATTTTGGTAGTGTAATTCTTCTGGAATATTTAGGTTTTGAAGTAGTTGAGAGGCTTCACTTTCTGCTTCCCAGCCCCCAAGCTCGGCAAACTCTCCTTCAAGTTCGGCAGCACGCACTCCATCTTCGTCTGAGAAATCTTCCTTCATGTAGATGGCATCTTTCTCTTTCATGATGCTATAAAGTTTTTCATTTCCCATGATAACAACATCAATGGCACGTTCATCTTCATAGTCAAAGTGATTTTGACGAAGAACAGAGAGACGTTCATCTGGGCCAAGAGAGATGTGACCAGTAGTAGGTTCGATATCTCCGGCTAAAATTTTTAAAAAGGTAGATTTTCCGGCACCATTGGCACCGATTAATCCATAAGTATTTCCTTCTGTAAATTTGATATTGACATCATCAAAAAGTTTGCGATCACTAAAACGTAGTGAAACATCAGATACTGTAAGCAATGTTTTTCTCCTATATGTGTAATATATTTATTCTACTAGAAAATACGGAAATATTCAAATTTTTATCTGTCAATTTTGTGTAAATTATATTTACAGCATCCTTTACAAAAATCCGTAAATAGCAAGACTGATTTATTTTGATAAATTACGGTTATTTCATTAAAAAAATGCTATAATTGAAGGGAGCATATCGAAGGAGAATAAAATGACTAAACCCATTATTTTAACAGGAGACCGTCCAACAGGAAAATTGCACATTGGACATTACGTTGGAAGTCTCAAAAATCGAGTATTATTACAGGAAGAGGATAAGTATGATATGTTTGTGTTCCTGGCTGACCAACAAGCCTTGACAGATCATGCTAAAGACCCTCAAACAATTGTAGAGTCTATCGGAAATGTGGCTTTGGATTACCTTGCAGTTGGATTGGATCCAATTAAATCAACTATCTTTATTCAAAGCCAAATTCCAGAATTAGCTGAGTTGTCTATGTATTATATGAATTTGGTGTCACTAGCACGCTTGGAGCGCAATCCAACTGTCAAGACAGAGATTGCTCAGAAAGGATTTGGAGAAAGTATTCCGACAGGATTTTTGGTTTATCCAATTGCACAAGCAGCTGACATCACAGCCTTTAAGGCCAATTATGTTCCTGTTGGGACAGACCAGAAACCAATGATTGAGCAGACTCGTGAAATTGTTCGTTCTTTTAACAATGCATATAACTGTGATGTCTTGGTAGAGCCGGAAGGTATTTATCCAGAAAATGAGAGAGCAGGGCGTTTGCCTGGTTTAGATGGAAATGCTAAAATGTCTAAATCCCTTAATAACGGTATTTATTTAGCTGATGATGCGGATACTTTGCGTAAAAAAGTAATGAGTATGTATACAGATCCCGATCATATCCGCGTTGAGGATCCAGGTAAGATTGAGGGCAATATGGTTTTCCATTATCTAGATGTTTTTGGTCGTCCAGAAGATGCTCAAGAAATTGCTGACATGAAAGAACATTATCAACGAGGTGGTCTTGGTGATGTGAAGACCAAGCGTTATCTACTTGAAATATTAGAGCGTGAACTTGGTCCTATTCGTGAGCGCCGTATCGAATTTGCTAAGGATATGGGAGAAGTTTATAATATGCTTCAAAAAGGTAGTGAAAAAGCGCGTGAAGTTGCAGGTCAAACCCTATCTGAGGTTAAAGGAGCAATGGGACTTCATTACTTTAACTAAGTTTATTTTACAAGAAACTATCATTTCTATCTCAAAGAAAAGATAGTTTTTTATTTACCCCTGTAACATTTGACAAATTTTTATAGAATGGTATGATAGATACAATATAAAAAGAGTCAAGCTCAAAAAGAAAGAAAAGAGGAAACTTCGAATGTCTAATTGGGACACTAAATTTTTGAAAAAAGGTTTTACCTTCGATGATGTATTGCTTATTCCAGCTGAAAGTCATGTATTGCCTAATGATGCAGATTTAACAACTAAATTGGCAGATAATTTGACTTTAAATATCCCAATTATTACTGCTGCCATGGACACAGTAACAGAGAGTCAAATGGCTATTGCTATTGCTCGTGCAGGTGGTCTCGGAGTTATCCATAAAAACATGTCAATTGCTCAACAAGCAGACGAGGTACGTAAGGTAAAACGTTCTGAAAATGGAGTTATTATTGATCCATTCTTCTTGACGCCTGAACATACAATTGCTGAAGCTGACGAGCTTATGGGACGTTACCGTATCAGTGGTGTTCCAGTTGTTGAAACACTTGAAAATCGTAAATTAGTTGGTATTTTGACAAACCGAGATCTTCGTTTTATTTCAGATTACAATCAACCAATTTCAAGCCATATGACCAGTGAAAATCTTGTGACTGCTCCTGTGGGTACAGATCTTGCAACGGCTGAAAGCATTCTTCAAGAACACCGCATTGAAAAACTTCCGTTGGTAGATGAAGAAGGTCGTCTTTCTGGTTTGATTACTATTAAAGATATTGAAAAAGTTATTGAGTTTCCAAATGCTGCTAAAGATGAGTTTGGTCGTCTTCTAGTTGCAGGTGCAGTAGGTGTTACTTCAGATACATTTGAACGTGCAGAGGCGCTTTTTGAGGCAGGAGCGGATGCGATTGTTATTGATACTGCACATGGTCATTCTGCGGGTGTCCTGCGTAAAATTGCTGAGATTCGTGCTCATTTCCCAGACCGTACATTGATTGCTGGAAATATTGCTACTGCTGAAGGAGCCCGTGCCCTTTATGATGCAGGAGTTGACGTTGTTAAAGTTGGTATTGGGCCAGGTTCTATCTGTACTACTCGTGTGATTGCTGGTGTTGGTGTTCCACAAGTAACAGCTATCTATGATGCTGCAGCTGTTGCGCGTGAATATGGTAAAACGATCATTGCTGACGGTGGAATAAAGTATTCTGGAGATATTGTAAAAGCCCTTGCTGCAGGTGGAAATGCAGTTATGCTTGGATCTATGTTTGCTGGAACTGATGAAGCTCCAGGTGAAACTGAAATCTTCCAAGGACGTAAGTTCAAGACTTACCGTGGTATGGGATCAATCGCTGCTATGAAAAAAGGTTCAAGCGATCGTTACTTCCAAGGTTCTGTCAATGAAGCAAACAAACTTGTTCCAGAAGGAATTGAAGGTCGTGTTGCTTATAAAGGTGCGGCAGCTGATATTGTCTTCCAAATGATTGGAGGTATTCGCTCTGGTATGGGTTACTGTGGTGCAGCTAACCTTAAAGAACTACACGATAATGCTCAATTTATTGAAATGTCTGGTGCCGGTTTGAAAGAAAGTCATCCTCATGATGTACAAATTACTAATGAAGCACCAAATTATTCTATGTAAAAAAACAATGAAAAGAACTCCAGTAAAAACAGGAGTTCTTTTACAATGTTGTCAAGTTTCGTTTACAGCAACTTTACCATCCTGAATAGTAAAGATACTTAGATTTTCTGGCAGATTTTGAAGATGATCTAAGCTTGTTGTTGTGATAAAGGTTTGAATTGAATGTGAAATCGTTTCTAATAATTTTAGTTGTCTAGTGTTGTCAAGTTCGCTCATAACATCGTCAAGCAGTAATATTGGAGATTCTGTAGTAATACTTTCCATTAACTCGATTTCTGCTAATTTTATAGAAAGGACGAGACTACGATGTTGGCCTTGACTTCCAAAACTAGCATCCATCCCATTTATATAAAAAGAAATATCATCTCGATGAGGCCCGACACCAGTATTCTTTTTAAATAAATCTCTGGATCTACTTTTTTCTAAAGCAATTTTGAAAGATTCGGATAAGTTTTGTTTGTCAGTTATATTGACAGAAGATTGATAGGATGTTGACAACTCTTCAATCTGATTAGAAAGCTCAAAATGTTTCTTACGGCCAAAATATTCTAGTTTTTTTATGAAATCTAAGCGGTGATTCATTACACGACATCCATAATCAATTAGCTGATCATCCAACACAGAAAGGAAGGTTTCATCTATTTTTTGAGCTGATTTTAGATAAGTATTTCTTTGTTTTAGGATGTGATTATAATTGGTTAAGTCAGATAGATAGATTGGCTTAATTTGTCCAAGCTCCATATCAATGAATTTTCGTCGAACCGAAGGTGCTCCTTTAATTAGTTGTAAATCTTCAGGAGCAAATAAGACAACATTCATGTGTCCTACATAATCTGAAAGGCGTGCCTGTTTTAAATGATTAACTTTTGTCACACGTCCTTTTTGTGTGAGTTCGATTTCTAGGGGAATGGATCCAGTTTTTTTCTGAACGAGACCTGAAAGATGAAGTTGTTCCTCATCAAAATGAATGAGATTTTTATCTGTTCGAGTTCGATGACTACGCGTTAAGGCTAAAAAATAGATAGCCTCTAGCATATTTGTTTTTCCTTGTGCATTACGTCCCAAAAAGACATTCAATTTAGGATTAAAGTCTATTTTCGTCTCTTTGTAATTACGAAAAGTTTTGAGAGATAGATGTTGTAGCCACATGATTATCTACCAGGGAATCGTGGAGCTTGTTTGCTTTTGGAGAATGAAGTAGGTTTAGAGTTGTCTTTTTTTACTCTTTTATTCATCTCCTTGACAAGTTTAGCGATTCGTTCTTTTTCAACTTTATCAGCTTGGTATTCATTTTGTTCTTCAGAAGTAGGTTGTGTCAACAAGATGTCAATGTTCATGTCAGGGATGTCAACCTTATCGCCAATACGAAGTTTTTTACCACGACGACTCTCTAATTCCCCATTAAAGTAAACAGGATGTTCAGAGAGAAAGGATTTAATAGCTCCTCCGCTATGTGTAATTCCAAGTTCTTTGAGTAGTGCTTGGAGGGTAATAAATTCTTCAAATAATTTGTATTCCATAATTCACCTCAATCTTTGGTATTATACCATATTTTCCTAAAAATAGTGAGAGAAACTGGGAAAAATGTAAGCGATTTTTATTTCAAAAGTGTTACAGAGAACAAGAAAATTTCAGGTTTTCGTGATATAATAGAAGTCTGTATATAAGGAGGTAAATCATGGAGTTAGTGCATGGAATTTCAACACATTTTATCCAATCAAAGAAGTTTAAAACGAACAAAATCACCGTGCGTTTTACAGCTCCATTATCTCTTGATACGATTGCAGGTCGCATGTTGAGTGCGAGTATGCTAGAGACTGCTAATCTGATGTACCCTACTTCTCAAGATTTGAGAAGACACTTGGCCAGTCTATACGGTACAGATATGTCAACCAATTGTTTCAGAAGAGGGCAAAGTCACATTGTAGAATTGACATTTACCTATGTTCGTGATGAGTTTTTAAGTAGGAAAAATATGCTAACTTCTCAGATTTTCGAACTAGTAAAAGAGACTCTTTTCTCACCCGTGGTAGTTGATAATGGATTTGATCCGTCCTTATTTGAAATTGAGAAAAAGCAATTGCTAGCAAGTTTAGCAGCTGATATGGATGATTCTTTTTATTTTGCACATAAAGAATTAGACAAATTATTTTTTCATGATGAACGTCTCCAATTGGAATATAGTGATTTACGAAATCGTATTTTAGCTGAAACTCCACAGAGTTCTTATTCTTGTTTCCAAGAATTTTTGGCCAATGATCGAATCGATTTCTTTTTCCTAGGTGATTTTAATGAGGTTGAAATTCAAAATGTATTAGAATCATTTGGCTTTAAAGGTCGAAAAGGAGATGTGAAGGTTCAGTATTGTCAACCTTATTCCAATATACTACAAGAAGGTATGGTTCGGAAAAATGTGGGACAATCTATTTTAGAGTTGGGATATCATTGCCCTTCTGAATATGGTGATGAGCAACATTTATCCATGATTGTAATGAATGGTTTACTTGGTGGATTTGCTCACTCTAAACTATTTACAAATGTCCGTGAAAATGCTGGATTGGCCTATACTATTTCAAGTCAGCTTGATTTATTTAGTGGGTTATTGAGGATGTATGCTGGTATCGATCGAGAAAATCGGAACCAGGCTCGTAAAATGATGAATAATCAACTGATTGATTTAAAAAAAGGTTATTTTACAGAGTTTGAGTTAGAGCAGACCAAGGAAATGATTCGTCGGTCTTTGTTACTTTCTCAAGATAATCAAGGTTCATTGATTGAACGTGCTTATCAAAATGCCTTACTTGGAAAATCTTCAGCAGACATTAAAAATTGGATTGAAAAACTCGAGCAAGTTGACAAAGACGCTATTTGTAGAGCAGCTAATAATGTGAAACTACAAGCGATTTACTTTATGGAAGGAATAGAATGACAAAGGTTGTTTTTGAAGAAAAATACTATCCAGCTGTAAAAGAAATGGTTTATCGAACTCGTTTGTCAAATGGATTGATAGTTGCTCTTTTGCCTAAAAAGGAATTTAAAGAGGTTTACGGGAGTGTAACTGTACAGTTTGGTTCAGTAGATACGCTTGTCACAGAAGTTTACGGAGATGTAAAAAGCTATCCTTCAGGAATTGCTCATTTTCTTGAACATAAATTGTTTGAGAGAAAAGATTCTAGCGATTTAATGTCGGCTTTTACGAGTCTAGGTGCAGATAGTAATGCCTTTACAAGCTTTACAAAAACAAACTATCTCTTTTCAGCAACGGATCATCTCTTAGAGAATTTAGATTTACTTGATGAATTGGTAACATCAGCACACTTTACTGAAGATTCCATTTTAAGAGAGCAGGATATTATCCAGCAAGAACGAGAAATGTATCAAGATGATCCAGATTCGTGTTTATTCTTTTCAACTTTAGCGAATTTGTATCCTGGCACACCTTTAGCAACTGATATAGTTGGAAGTGAGGAGTCCATTTCCCAAATCAATCTAACTAATTTGCAAGAAAATTTTACAAGATTTTACAAACCTGTAAACATGTCTCTGTTTTTAGTTGGTAATTTTGATGTGGAGCGAGTTCAGGACTACTTTGAAAGAAAAGAACTAAAAGTTTTAGATGTTCAGGAAGTAGTAAGAGAAAAATTTGTTTTACAAGATGTAAAGCAAACAGACAGTATGAGAATGGATGTATCTTCTCCCAAACTAGCGATTGGGATTAGAGGTAATCGAGAAGTTGCTGAGGCGGAATGTTATCGACATCATATTTTATTAAAATTATTGTTTGCAATGATGTTTGGTTGGACTTCGGATCGTTTTCAAAAATTATATGAATCAGGTAAAATTGACGCATCCTTATCTCTTGAAATTGAAGTAACAA
Organism: Streptococcus mitis SK579; assembly: GCF_000257905.1. Lineage (GTDB taxonomy): Bacteria > Bacillota > Bacilli > Lactobacillales > Streptococcaceae > Streptococcus > Streptococcus mitis_L. The sequence continues at coordinate 51,863 of NZ_AJJL01000071.1, read as the reverse complement.
GTCGCTTTCATTTTGTCATGTTGACAATGGATACAAAAGAGCCAGTTGCTTTATCTCATCAATTTAGGAAGGCCATTCGTAATTTTACAAAGGATTTAGATATTACAGAGGATCATTTAGATATTATCAAAAGAGAGATGTTTGGAGAAATTTTCAGTAGCATGAACTCTCTTGAATTTATTGCAACGCAATATGATGTTTTTGAACATGGTGAGACAATTTTTGATTTACCAAAGATTTTACAGGAAATTACTTTAGAGGATGTCCTTGAAGCAGGGCATCACTTAATAGATGAAGGGGATATAGTTGATTTTATAATATTCCCATCGTAGTAACCTATCATAATAGACACTAGAAAGAAGGGATGACAAGTATGAGGAAAAAAACAATTGGTGAGGTTTTACGATTAGCTAGAATCAATCAGGGATTGAGTTTAGATGAATTGCAGAAAAAGACAGAAATCCAGTTAGATATGTTGGAAGCAATGGAAGCAGACGATTTCGATCAACTTCCAAGTCCTTTTTACACGCGTTCTTTCTTGAAAAAATATGCATGGGCTGTTGATTTAGATGACCAAATTGTTTTGGATGCTTATGATTCTGGGAGTATGATTACTTATGAGGAAGTGGATGTTGATGAAGATGAGTTGACAAGGCGCAGACGTTCAAGTAAGAAAAATAAGAAAAAAACATCATTTTTACCTTTATTTTATTTTGTACTCTTTGCACTATCGATTGTAATTTTTGTGACTTATTATGTTTGGAATTATATCCAGACTCAACCAGAAGGGCCTTATCTTTCTAATTACAGTGTGGTTCAATCAACAAGTTCAATAAGTTCAACTAGCTCTGTTACCCACTCCTCAAGTAGTAGTTCATCTAGCAGTTCCTCTAGTGTAGAATCAGCTATAAGTGTATCAGGTGAAGGAAATCATGTAGAAATCGCTTATAAGACAAGTAAGGAAACAGTTAAATTGCAATTGGCAGTTTCAGATGCTAGAAGTTGGGTCAGTGTTTCAGAAAGCGAGCTTGAGGGTGGTGTGACTTTATCACCGGATAATAAAAGTTCGGAAACAACCGTTTCAACAACAAATCCTGTTATCATTACATTAGGTGTTGTCAAAGGTGTTGCTTTGACAGTAGATAATCAGACTGTGGATTTATCTAAATTAACAGCTTATACTGGGACAATTACGATAACCTTCACTAAGAATTAAGGAAAAACGAATGAAAAAAGAACAAATTCCAAATCTCTTAACAATAGGTCGAATTCTTTTTATACCTATTTTTATCTTTATTTTAACAGTAGGAAATTCGATAGAGAGTCATATAATAGCAGCTATTATCTTTGCTATTGCTAGTATTACAGATTATTTAGATGGATATTTAGCTCGTAAATGGAATGTGGTCAGTAATTTTGGTAAATTTGCAGATCCTATGGCGGATAAGCTACTAGTTATGTCGGCTTTTATTATGTTGATTGAGTTAGGGATGGCTCCGGCTTGGATTGTTGCAGTGATTATCTGTCGAGAGTTGGCTGTGACAGGTTTAAGGCTTTTATTGGTTGAAACTGGCGGAACAGTTTTAGCGGCAGCAATGCCTGGGAAAATTAAAACTTTCAGTCAGATGTTTGCGATTATTTTCTTACTATTACATTGGACTTTGATTGGTCAAGTTCTACTTTATGTAGCCTTATTTTTCACTATCTACTCTGGCTATGACTATTTCAAGGGTAGTGCCTATGTATTTAAAGGGACATTTGGTTCAAAATGAAATCAATAATTGATGTAAAAAATCTTTCTTTTCGCTATAAAGAAAGTCAGGAATACTATGATGTGAAGGATATTACGTTTCACGTGAAACGTGGAGAATGGCTTTCGATTGTAGGGCATAATGGTAGTGGTAAATCAACGACGGTTCGATTAATTGATGGCTTATTGGAAGCAGAATCGGGAGAGATTGTAATTGATGGCCAACGTTTGACTGAGGAAAATGTTTGGAATATACGTCGTCAAATCGGTATGGTTTTTCAAAATCCAGACAATCAATTTGTTGGAGCGACTGTTGAAGATGATGTTGCCTTTGGTTTGGAAAATCAGGGCCTTTCTCGTCAAGAAATGAAAAAGAGAGTGGAGGAAGCTCTGGCTTTAGTTGGCATGTTGGAATTTAAAAAGAGAGAGCCAGCACGTCTATCAGGTGGCCAAAAGCAACGTGTGGCTATTGCAGGTGTTGTAGCCCTAAGACCAGCTATTTTAATCCTAGATGAAGCAACGAGTATGTTGGATCCTGAGGGTCGTAGAGAACTTATTGAGACAGTACAAGGAATTCGAAAAGACTATGATATGACGATCATTTCCATTACACATGATTTGGAAGAAGTTGCCATGAGTGATCGCGTATTGGTAATGAAAAAAGGGTCAATTGAATCAACTAGTAGTCCAAGGGAGCTTTTCTCACGAAATGATTTAGATCAAATTGGATTAGACGATCCTTTTGCCAATCAATTAAAAAATTCTTTGAGCCAGAATGGCTATGATTTGCCTGAAAATTATTTGACAGAAAGTGAGCTAGGGGATAAGCTATGGGAATTGCTCTAGAAAATGTGAGTTTTACATATCAAGAAGGGACTCCCTTAGCTTCAACAGCTTTGTCAGATGTTTCTTTAACGATTGAAGATGGTTCTTATACGGCTTTAATTGGCCACACAGGTAGTGGCAAATCAACCATTTTACAACTTTTAAACGGTTTATTGGTGCCAAGTCAAGGAAGCGTGCAGGTTTTTGATACATTAATCACTTCGACGTCTAAAAATAAAGATATTCGTCAAATTAGAAAACAGGTTGGCTTGGTATTTCAGTTTGCTGAAAATCAGATCTTTGAAGAAACAGTTTTGAAGGATGTTTCTTTTGGACCGCAAAATTTTGGAGTTTCTGAAGAAGATGCGGAGAAGATTGCGCGTGAGAAACTGGCTCTGGTTGGAATTGATGAATCACTTTTTGATCGTAGCCCGTTTGAGCTGTCAGGTGGACAAATGAGACGTGTCGCAATTGCAGGCATACTTGCCATGGAGCCAGCTATATTAGTCTTAGATGAGCCAACAGCTGGCCTAGATCCTCTAGGTAGAAAAGAGTTGATGAATTTGTTCAAAAAACTCCACCAGTCAGGGATGACCATTGTCTTAGTCACGCATTTGATGGATGATGTTGCTGAATATGCGAATCAAGTCTATGTAATGGAAAAGGGACGTTTAGTGAAGGGTGGTAAACCGAGTGATGTCTTTCAAGATGTTGTCTTTATGGAAGAAGTGCAGTTGGGAGTACCTAAAATTACAGCTTTTTGTAAACGATTGGCTGATAGAGGCGTGTCATTTAAACGATTACCGATTAAGATAGAGGAGTTCAAGGAGTCGCTAAATGGATAGTATGATTTTGGGACGTTATATCCCAGGGGATTCGATTGTTCACCGGTTGGATCCACGTAGCAAATTGCTGGCCATGATGCTACTAATTTTGATCGTTTTTTGGGCTAATAATCCCTTGACGAATCTTATTCTTTTTATAGCGACAGGGATATTTATTGCCTTGTCAGGAGTATCTCTTTCATTTTTTATTCAGGGCTTGAAGTCTATGTTTTTCTTGATTGCCTTCACAACTATTTTTCAACTGTTTTTCATTTCTAATGGGAATGTTTTAATTGAGTTTTCGTTTGTGAGAATCACAGATTATGCTTTGCAACAAGCTGGAATTATTTTTTGTCGCTTTGTATTGATAATTTTCTTTTCAACTTTGTTAACCTTAACGACCATGCCCTTAAGTTTGGCATCAGCTGTCGAAGCTTTGTTAGCACCTTTAAAGCGTGTGAAAGTTCCAGTTCATGAAATTGGATTGATGCTGTCCATGAGTCTACGTTTTGTCCCAACATTGATGGATGATACGACGCGGATTATGAATGCGCAGAAAGCGCGTGGAGTGGATTTTGGTGAAGGAAGTATTGTTCAAAAAGTAAAGGCTATGATTCCTATTTTGATTCCTCTTTTTGCGACAAGTTTAAAACGTGCAGATTCCTTGGCTATCGCCATGGAAGCGCGTGGTTATCAGGGTGGAAAAGGCCGAAGTCAATACAGACAATTGAAATGGACTCGAAAGGATACGCTAGCAATTCTTGTTATTCTCGTACTTGGTTGTTGCTTATTTTTCTTAAAATCTTAGTAGCTTTCAGGAATTAATAAAAAAGTTACTGTAACAGTTTTTGATATAAAGGTAGGGATATGAACCGTTTTAAAAAATCAAAATATGTCATTATTGTTTTTGTCACTGTTCTGCTGGTGTCAGCTCTCTTGGCGACGACTTATTCAAGTACAATTGTGACAAAATTAGGAGATGGAATCTCATTGGTTGATAGGGTTGTACAAAAACCTTTTCAGTGGTTTGATTCTGTCAAATCAGATTTGGTTCACTTAACACGAACATATAATGAAAATGAAAGTTTGAAGAAACAGATTTACCAGTTAGAAGTTAAATCAAATGAGGCGGAAAGTTTAAAGACGGAAAATGAACAACTGCGCCAATTGCTTGATATGAAGTCCAAGTTGCAAGCCACAAAGACTTTAGCAGCAGATGTTATTATGCGATCTCCAGTATCTTGGAAGCAGGAATTGACCTTAGATGTAGGCAAATCAAAAGGGGCTTCTGAGAACATGTTAGCTATTGCAAATGGTGGCTTGATTGGGAGTGTTTCAAAAGTAGAGGAGAACTCTACTATAGTCAACCTTCTGACAAATACGGAAAATGCTGATAAGATTTCTGTTAAAATTCAACATGGTTCTACTACAATTTATGGGATTATTGTTGGTTATGACAAGGAAAATGAAGTTCTTAAAATTAGTCAATTAAATAGTAATAGCGATATTAGTACAGGCGATAAAGTGACAACGGGTGGATTAGGAAACTTTAACGTTGCGGATATTCCTGTTGGTGAAGTAGTTACCACAACGCATAGTACAGACTATTTGACACGAGAAGTAACTGTTAAATTGAGTGCAGATACTCATAATGTGGATGTGATAGAATTAGTGGGGAATTCATAATGAGACAGTTGAAGCGGGTTGGAGTGTTTTTATTGCTTCCTTTCTTTGTTCTAATTGACGCCCATATTAGCCAGCTTCTGGGTTCATTTTTCCCCCATGTACATTTGGCTAGTCATTTTCTTTTTCTATTTCTCTTATTTGAGACGATAGAAGTATCAGAGTATCTCTACCTAGTCTATTGTTTTATGGTGGGCTTGGTTTATGATATTTACTTTTTCCATATAATAGGGATTGCAACTCTCTTATTTATCTTATTGGGAGCCTTTCTTCATAAATTGAATAGTGTTATTTTGTTGAATCGTTGGACAAGAATCTTGGCTATGGTTGTTATGAGTTTTCTATTTGATATGGGAGCTTATCTCCTTGCATTAGTTGTAGGTTTAACTGTAGATAGTTTGTCGATTTTTATCGTTTATAGCCTAGTACCATCAATGATTTTAAATCTTGTGTGGATGTTTATTTTTCAGTTTGTTTTTGAAAAATATTATCTATAAGAAAGAAACAAAAATGTAACAAAGGCGTAATATTCATTAGGCCTTTTTTTGGTATACTAGTATTGTCTTTAAAAGAAGGAGTATCTACGTAATATGAAGAAAAAAATCTTAGCGTCACTTTTATTAAGTACAGTAATGGTTTCTCAAGTAGCTGTTTTAACAACTGCGCATGCAGAAACGACTGATGACAAAATTGCTGCTCAAGATAATAAAATTAGTAACTTAACAGCACAACAACAAGAAGCTCAAAAACAAGTTGATCAAATTCAGGAGCAAGTATCAGCTATTCAAGCTGAGCAATCTAACTTGCAAGCTGAAAATGACAGATTACAAGCAGAATCTAAGAAACTTGAGGGTGAGATTACAGAACTTTCTAAAAACATTGTATCTCGTAATGATTCTTTGGAAAAACAAGCTCGTAGTGCTCAAACAAACGGAGCTGCAACTAGCTACATCAATACAATTGTGAACTCAAAATCAATTACAGAAGCCATTTCACGTGTTGCAGCAATGAATGAAATCGTATCTGCTAACAACAAAATGTTGGAACAACAAAAAGCAGATAAAAAAGCAATTTCTGAGAAGCAAGTGGCAAACAATGATGCAATTAATATAGTAATTGCAAATCAACAGAAATTGTCTGATGATGCACAAACTCTAACAACAAAACAAGCTGAGTTGAAAGCTGCAGAATTAAATCTTGCTGCTGAAAAAGCGACAGCAGAAGATGAAAAAGCAAGTTTGCTAGAGAAAAAAGCAGAAGCAGAAGCGGCAGCAAAGGCAGCAGCAGAGGCAGAAGCAGCTTATAAGGCAAAACAAGCAAGTCAACAACAAACAGTTGTTGCTTCTGGAAATACGACATTTGCAGCACAGGTTCAAGCAGTAGCTTCTTCAGAATCAACAACATATACTCCTGTAGCAGTTAAACAACGCCCAACATATAGTACAAACGCTTCAAGTTATCCAATTGGGGAATGTACATGGGGAGTTAAAACATTAGCACCTTGGGCTGGAGACTATTGGGGTAATGGAGCACAGTGGGCTACAAGTGCAGCTGCTGCAGGATTCCGTACAGGTTCAACACCTCAAGTTGGTGCGATTGCATGTTGGAACGATGGTGGATATGGACACGTAGCGGTAGTCACTGCTGTAGAATCAACAACACGTATCCAAGTGTCAGAATCAAATTATGCTGGTAATCGCACGCTTGGAAATCACCGTGGATGGTTTAATCCAACAACTACATCATCAGGTTTTGTAACATATATTTATGCAGATTAATTAGAAAAGTAGACTTAATAGAGTCTCTTTTTTGATGGGCTAAATTTCTAAACTAAGTTCTACCGCTAATCCAAATGGAAGTAAATCTGATAAAAATCGTAAAAAACAGTGGAATTCCGTGTCAGGGTAAGTTCCACTTGTTTTTAATAATGTTTGATTTTATAGTTTCTGTAGCCAAAATGAATAGAAAAAATAGCGCACAAAATCTCCTAATCTGAAAGCGTTTCAGATTACGTTCCACTATGGTGAAAGTTACTTTGATAAGTTATCCCTCTATAAAAAATTCTTAAAAAACTTGAAAATGATAAAAAAATGTGGTATAATGAACATTGTCGTGTAAACGATAATACTCATTCTTGATGAATTGTGAAACAGTTGCTCTTGGGTCGTTTTGCGAGTTGAAGTCAAGAAGAGGAAAAAACAAAAAGGAGAAATACTCATGGCAGTAATTTCAATGAAACAACTTCTTGAGGCTGGTGTACACTTTGGTCACCAAACTCGTCGCTGGAACCCTAAGATGGCTAAGTACATCTTCACCGAGCGTAACGGAATCCACGTTATCGACTTGCAACAAACTGTAAAATACGCTGACCAAGCTTACGATTTCATGCGTGATGCAGCAGCTAATGATGCAGTTGTATTGTTTGTTGGTACTAAGAAACAAGCAGCTGATGCAGTTGCTGAAGAAGCAGTACGTTCAGGTCAATACTTCATTAACCACCGTTGGTTGGGTGGAACTCTTACAAACTGGGGAACAATCCAAAAACGTATCGCTCGTTTGAAAGAAATCAAACGTATGGAAGAAGATGGAACTTTCGAAGTTCTTCCTAAGAAAGAAGTTGCACTTCTTAACAAACAACGTGCACGTCTTGAAAAATTCTTGGGTGGTATCGAAGACATGCCTCGTATCCCAGATGTTATGTACGTAGTTGACCCACATAAAGAGCAAATCGCTGTTAAAGAAGCTAAAAAATTGGGAATCCCAGTTGTAGCGATGGTTGACACAAATACTGATCCAGATGATATCGATGTAATCATTCCAGCTAACGATGACGCTATCCGCGCTGTTAAATTGATTACAGCTAAATTGGCTGACGCTATTATCGAAGGACGTCAAGGTGAAGATGCAGTAGCAGTTGAAGCAGAATTTGTAGCTTCAGAAGCTCAAGCAGACTCAATCGAAGAAATCGTTGAAGTTGTAGAAGGCGACAACGCTTAATTCATAATAAATAGTAATTACCTAGGAGGGCGGGGCTTAGCCCGGCTCTCCTATTTTTAAAAAATATAGGAGAATCAAAATGGCAGAAATTACAGCTAAACTTGTTAAAGAGTTGCGTGAAAAATCTGGTGCTGGTGTTATGGACGCTAAAAAAGCATTGGTTGAAGTGGAAGGCGATATCGAAAAAGCGATTGAATTGCTTCGCGAAAAAGGTATGGCAAAAGCAGCTAAGAAAGCTGACCGTGTTGCTGCAGAAGGTTTGACTGGTGTTTATGTTGACGGTAACGTTGCAGCAGTTGTTGAAGTAAATGCTGAAACTGACTTCGTTGCGAAAAACGCTCAATTTGTTGAGTTGGTAAACGCAACAGCTAAAGCAATCGCTGAAGGAAAACCAGCTAACAACGAAGAAGCTCTTGCTTTGACAATGCCTTCAGGTGAAACTCTTGAAGCAGCTTATGTGTCTGCGACAGCGACTATCGGAGAAAAAATCTCATTCCGTCGCTTTGCTTTGATTGAAAAAACAGATGCACAACACTTCGGAGCATACCAACACAACGGTGGACGTATCGGTGTTATCTCTGTAATCGAAGGTGGAGACGAAGCACTTGCTAAACAAATTTCAATGCACATCGCTGCTATGAAACCAACAGTTCTTTCATACAAAGAATTGGATGAGCAATTTGTTAAAGATGAGTTGGCACAATTGAACCACGTTATCGACCAAGATAATGAAAGCCGTGCTATGGTTGGTAAACCAGCTCTTCCACACTTGGCATACGGATCTAAAGCTCAATTGACTGATGAAGTAATCGCTCAAGCTGAAGAAGCTATCAAAGCTGAATTGGCTGCAGAAGGTAAACCAGAAAAAATCTGGGATAAAATCATCCCAGGTAAAATGGATCGCTTCATGCTTGACAACACTAAAGTTGACCAAGCTTACACACTTCTTGCACAAGTTTACATCATGGATGACAGCAAGACAGTTGAAGCTTACCTTGAATCAGTTAACGCTTCAGTAGTTGAGTTCGCTCGCTTTGAAGTTGGTGAAGGTATCGAAAAAGCTGCAAACGACTTTGAAGCAGAAGTTGCAGCTACAATGGCAGCAGCCTTGAATAACTAATGATAGAAAGGAAGTAAATTGCTTCCTTTTTTTGTTGTATAGAGCTTAGATTTTCTCCTGAAATTGTTTTTTGCTAAGCCTCACTCGATTAGAAATAGTTAAAACAAAAAGCCCTATAATAAGGGCTAAATGTATTTAGGAGACTATACTTCAAATTCATAGAGTGCTGTGGAGAGATAACGTTCACCGTTATCTGGTGCGAGAGCAAGGACTTTCTTACCTGTACCTAATTTTTTAGCAACTTTAATTGCTCCGTAGATAGCTGCAGCTGAAGAAATACCAACAAGGAATCCTTCTTTTCCGCCAATCTCACGGCCAAGTGCCAGAGCATCGTCTGACGCTACACGAACGATACCATCATAGGCATTTGTATCAAGTGTATCAGGAATAAACCCAGCTGAGATACCTTGAATTTTGTGAGGGCCAGGTTTTTCTCCAGACAGAATAGCAGATTCATCTGCTTCTACTGCAAAAACTTGAATTCTTGAGTTTGCTGTTTTGAGTGCATGAGAAACACCAGAAATTGTTCCACCGGTACCGACTCCAGCAACAAAGGCATCTAATCCATCTTTACCGAAAGCAGCTAGTATCTCAGCTCCTGTTGTTCTTTCGTGTACTTCTGGATTAGCTGGATTGTCAAATTGAAGAGGAAGGAAACCATCGCGTTCAGCAGCGATTTCTTGGGCCTTGGTAATAGCACCTTTCATTCCTTCGCTACCAGGAGTTAGGACGAGTTCAGCACCATAAGCTTGAATAATCTTACGTCGTTCTACACTCATAGTTTCAGGCATAACGATGACGACTTTATACCCTTTAGCAGCACCTACCCATGAAAGTCCAATACCAGTGTTTCCACTTGTTGCTTCAACAATGGTAGAATCTGGTTTCAAAATACCGTCTTGTTCAGCTTTTTCAATCATGCTAAGGGCAATACGGTCTTTTACAGATGAACCAGGGTTAAATGCTTCAAGCTTTACATAGACGTCCGCAGCACCTTCTGGCACGATGTTGTTGAGTTTAACAATCGGTGTTTGTCCGATTAGTTCAGTAATGTTGTTATAAATAGACATATTAATACCTCTTTGTATAAGATATTTCTAGTATAACGCTATCTATACCATTTGTAAAATATAGAAATCCTATCGAAGCGATAGGATTTTTTTATATCATAGATCTAAGCCATTAATTTTCAAGCGATTGTGACAAGCTAATTCTAGTAAATAGGTGTAAAGGAGAACGATATCAGTTTTCTTTTTGACTTGTTCATTTTCTAGCAGGTCTTGGCAACCACCTTTTTATTTTGTTAATTAAGTAGCGGTGAGAATATCAATGAAACACTACTTTTCCATTGTTTACACTAAGTTTACAGGAACTTCAACTTCGCGTAAACCTTGATCAGTTAAAGTAACTTTTCCATTAAAAAACTCTACCAGTGTAGCTTTAATATTTTCTTTTTCTTCTTTATCAACATAAATCATCGTATCGACTTGATCTGTAAAGTTTGTATCCAGCTCCATGAGATTATGTGCTTTAAGGAAGTTACTATATTCTTGGTACTGAGTGTAAGACATTTGAATAGCAATGCCAACCTGTTCCTTTATTTCAATGATGCCAATTTCTTTGACAGCTAAGGCAACACTGCCTGCGTAAGCACGAATCAATCCTCCAGCACCTAGTTTAATACCACCGAAGTAGCGTGTCACTACCACACAGATATTGGTGAGATTGTGATTTTCTAGTACCCCAAGCATGGGAACGCCGGCAGTACCACTGGGCTCACCATCATCACTTGTACGTTTGATTTCATTACGTTCCCCAATAATGAAGGCAGAGCAGTTATGCGTAGCTTTGCAGTGTTCTTTTTTGATGGCAGTAATGAAGTCACGAGCCTCTTCTTCGCTATAAACACGCTTAGCATGACAGATAAAGCGAGATTTTTTGATTTCTTCTTGGACTTGTCCGTCCTCTTTAATTGTTCTAAATTCCATGATTTAATTGTACTAAAAAATCATCTAAAGCGCTAGTTTTTACGAATAAAGAAGTATGAAAGTAAATTCAAATTATCTCGGTCGTTTGTTTACTGAGAATGAATTGTCAGAAGAGGAACGTCAGTTGGCGGAGAAAATTCCAGCAATGAGAAAGGAGAGGGGGAAATTGTTCTGTCAACGTTGTGATAGTCCTATTCTAGAAGAATGGTATTTGCCCATCGGTGCTTACTATTGTCGGGAGTGCTTAATTATGAAGCGAGTCAGGAGTGATCAAACTTTATACTATTTTCCGCAGGAGGATTTTCCGAAGCAAGATGTTCTTAAATGGCGTGGTCAATTAACTCCTTTTCAAGAGAAGGTGTCAGAGGGACTAATTCAAGCAGTAGACAAGCAAGAACCAACCTTAGTTCATGCGGTAACAGGAGCTGGAAAGACAGAGATGATTTACCAAGTTGTTGCCAAAGTGATTGATGAAGGTGGTGCAGTTTGTTTGGCTAGTCCTCGCATAGATGTTTGTTTGGAGCTGTATAAGCGCTTGCAACAGGATTTTTCCTGTGAGATAGCTTTGCTACACGGAGAATCAGAACCATATTTTCGAACACCATTAGTTGTTGCGACGACCCATCAGTTACTGAAGTTTTATCAAGCTTTTGATTTGCTGATAGTGGATGAAGTAGATGCTTTTCCTTATGTTGACAATCCCACGCTTTACCATGCTGTCAAGAATAGTGTAAAGGAGAATGGATTGAGAATTTTTTTAACAGCGACTTCTACAGATGAATTAGATAGGAAGATTCGCTCGGGAGAGTTAAAGAGACTGAGTTTGCCTAGAAGATTTCATGGAAATCCGTTGATTATTCCTAAACCTGTCTGGTTATCGGATTTTAATCGCTATTTAGATAAGAAGTGTTTGTCTCCAAAGTTAAAATCCTATATTGAGAAGCAGAGAAAAACAGGTTATCCGTTACTCCTTTTTGCATCAGAAATTAAGAAAGGGGAGCAGTTAAAAGAAATCTTACAGGAGCAATTTCCAAATGAGAAAATTGGCTTTGTATCGTCTGTCACAGAAGATCGGCTAGAGCAGGTACAAGCTTTTCGAGATGGAGAGCTGACAATACTTATCAGTACTACAATATTGGAGCGTGGAGTTACTTTTCCTTGTGTGGACGTTTTCGTAGTAGAGGCTAATCATCGTCTGTTTACCAAGTCTAGTTTGATTCAGATTGGTGGTCGAGTTGGACGAAGTATGGATCGACCGACAGGAGATTTGCTTTTCTTCCATGATGGGTTAAATGCTTCAATCAAGAAGGCAATTAAGGAAATTCAGCAGATGAATAAGGAGGCGGGGCTATGAAGTGCTTGTTATGTGGGCAGACTATGAAGGCTGTTTTAACTTTTAGTAGTATCTTGCTGTTGAGGAATGATGACTCCTATCTTTGTTCAGACTGTGATTCTACTTTTGAGAGAATTGGAGAAGAGTATTGTCCAAACTGTATGAAAATAGACTTGTCAACAAAGTGTCAAGATTGTCAATTTTGGTGTAAAGAAGGAGTTGAGGTCAGTCATAGAGCGATTTTTACTTACAATCAAGCTATGAAGGATTTTTTCAGTCGGTATAAGTTTGACGGAGACTTCCTTTTAAGAAAAGTTTTCGCTTCAGTTTTAAGTGCGGAGTTGAGAAAGTACAAAGAGTATCAATTTGTTGTCATTCCTCTAAGTCGTGATAGATATGCTGACAGAGGATTTAATCAGGTTGAGGGTTTGGTAGAGGCAGCAGGCTTTGCGTATCTAGATTTATTAGAAAAGAGAGAAGAGCGAGCTAGTTCTTCTAAAAGTCGTTCAGAGCGTTTGGGGACAGAACTTTCTTTCTTTATTAAAAGTGGAGTCACTATTCCTAAAAAAATCCTACTTATAGATGATATTTATACTACTGGAACAACTATAAATCGTGTGAAGAGACTACTGGAAGAAGCTGGTGCTGAGGACGTAAAAACATTTTCCCTTGTAAGATGAGGAAAAAAATTTGCAAAAATAAAATGAAAGCGTTATAATGAAATCATAAAAACAAAAATGTTTAGAAAGAAGGTACTCATATGATTAAATATAGTATCCGTGGTGAAAACCTAGAAGTAACAGAAGCAATTCGTGATTATGTAGTTTCTAAACTCGAAAAGATCGAAAAGTATTTTCAAGCTGAACAAGAGTTGGATGCTCGAGTTAACTTGAAGGTGTATCGTGAAAAAACTGCTAAAGTGGAAGTAACGATTCCGCTTGGCTCTATTACTCTTCGTGCAGAAGATGTGTCTCAAGATATGTATGGTTCAATTGACCTTGTAACTGATAAAATTGAACGTCAGATTCGTAAAAATAAAACAAAAATCGAGCGTAAAAATAAAAATAAGGTGGCAACTAGTCAATTATTTACAGATGCTTTGGTGGAAGATCCAAATGTTGTCCAGTCTAGAGTTGTTCGTTCAAAACAAATTGATTTAAAACCAATGGATTTGGAAGAAGCTATTCTACAGATGGATTTGTTGGGACATGATTTCTTTATCTATGTAGATGTTGAAGATCAAACAACTAATGTGATTTATCGTCGTGAAGATGGCGAAATTGGTCTGTTAGAAGTTAAAGAATCTTAATTAGAATACGTGTAAAGGTAGGTTTACTGAATTGTAAACCTCCTTTTTCTTACAATTGATAGAATTACTGATTACACTTTTAAAAAGTCGCTTTTTGGTTGTTATTATGGTATAATGGGTGCCAAGAGGTTTGGAATGAAAAAATTTTATGTAAGTCCTATTTTCCCCTTAATATTAGGAATAGTGGCGTTCGGAGTGCTATCTGTGCAACTTGTTTTTGTAACGAATACACTGGTAACGCTATTTCTTTTGCTACTTATTTTGGGTTTATATATTTTATTATTCATTTATCAGAGAGACTATTACTCAAGGAGTGAAGTAGAACAAATCCAGTATGTAAACCATCAAGCTGAAGAAAGTTTGACAACCTTGTTAGAACAGATGCCTGTCGGAGTCATTAAATTAGACTTGTCTTCAGGTGACGTTGAATGGTTTAATCCTTATGCTGAATTGATTTTGACTAATGAAGTGGGCGAGATTGATGTGGCATTAATTCAAACAATTATTAAGGCTTCTGTGGGGAATCCAGGTTCTTATGCTACTTTGGGTGAGACCCGTTATTCGGTTCATATGGACAAGGTGTCTGGGGTTCTTTATTTCTTTGATGTGTCTGGAGAATACGAAGCGACTGTTGAGTTAGTAACGAGTCGACCTGTGATTGGGATTGTTTCTGTTGATAACTACGATGATTTAGAAGATAAAACATCAGAGTCTGATATCAGTCATATTAACAGTTTTGTAGCTAATTTTGTTTCAGAATTTGCTGGGAAACATGCCATGTTCTCCCGTCGAGTGAGTATGGACCGTTTTTATCTATTTACTGACTATACTGTACTTGAGGAATTGATGAATGATAAATTTTCTGTTATCGATGCTTTCAGAGAAGAGGCGAAACAGAGACAGTTGCCTTTGACCTTAAGTATGGGATTTTCTTATGGTGATGGAAATCATGATGAGATAGGGAAAGTTGCTTTGCTCAACTTGAACTTGGCTGAGGTGCGTGGTGGCGACCAGGTGGTTGTCAAGGAAAACAACGAAACTAAAAATCCAATTTATTTTGGTGGTGGGTCTGCTGCTTCAATCAAGCGTACCCGTACCCGTACGCGCGCTATGATGACAGCTATTTCAGATAAGATTCGGAGTGTGGATCAAGTTTTTGTAGTTGGTCACAAAAATCTAGATATGGATGCTTTGGGTTCTGCTGTAGGTATGCAGTTATTTGCTAGTAATGTGACTGAAAATAGTTATGCTCTTTATGACGAAGAACAAATGTCTCCGGATATTGAACGAGCTGTTACATTCTTAGAAAAAGAAGGAGTTACGAAGCTGTTGTCTGTTAAGGATGCAATGGGGATGGTGACCAATCGTTCTTTGTTGATTCTTGTAGACCATTCAAAGACATCTTTAACTTTATCAAAAGATTTTTATGATTTGTTTACCCAAACAATTGTTATTGACCATCATAGAAGGGATCAGGATTTCCCAGATAATGCAGTTATTACTTATATCGAAAGTGGTGCAAGCAGTGCCAGTGAGTTGGTAACGGAATTGATTCAGTTCCAGAATTCTAAGAAAAATCGTTTGAGTCGTATGCAAGCAAGTGTCTTGATGGCTGGTATGATGTTGGATACTAAAAATTTCACCTCGCGAGTGACTAGTCGGACATTTGATGTTGCTAGCTATCTCAGAACGCGCGGAAGTGATAGCATTGCTATCCAGGAAATGGCTGCGACAGATTTTGAAGAATATCGTGAGGTCAATGAACTTATTTTACAGGGGCGTAAATTAGGTTCAGATGTACTCATAGCAGAGGCTAAGGACTCTAAATGCTATGATACAGTTGTTATTAGTAAGGCAGCAGATGCCATGTTAGCTATGTCAGGTATTGAAGCGAGTTTTGTTCTTGCGAAGAATACACAAGGATTTATTTCTATCTCAGCTCGCAGTCGTAGTAAATTGAATGTACAACGGATTATGGAAGAGCTGGGAGGTGGAGGCCACTTTAATTTAGCTGCAGCTCAAATTAAGGATTTAACCTTGTCAGAAGCAGGTGAAAAACTGACAGAAATTGTATTAAATGAAATAAAGGAAAAGGAGAAAGAAGAATGAAAGTAATCTTTTTAGCAGATGTTAAAGGAAAAGGTAAAAAAGGAGAAATTAAGGAAGTACCAACAGGGTATGCACAAAACTTTCTTATCAAAAAGAACCTAGCAAAAGAAGCGACTGCCCAAGCTGTAGGTGAACTTCGTGGTAAACAAAAATCTGAAGAAAAAGCTCATGCTGAGATGATTGCAGAAGCAAAAGCAATTAAAGCCCAACTTGAAGCTGAAGAAACGGTTGTAGAGTTTGTTGAAAAAGTTGGTCCAGATGGCCGTACCTTTGGCTCTATTACCAATAAGAAAATTGCAGAAGAATTGCAAAAGCAATTTGGAATTAAGATTGATAAACGTCATATTCAAGTACAAGCTCCGATTCGAGCAGTCGGTTTGATTGATGTACCAGTGAAAATTTATCAAGATGTTACAAGTGTAATCAATCTTCGTGTGAAGGAAGGATAAGTTTACACCTTCTTGACAAGATTGTAAAAGGAAGGGAAGTTTGATGGCAGAAGTAGAAGAGTTACGAGTACAACCTCAAGATATCTTAGCTGAGCAATCCGTTTTGGGGGCTATCTTTATTGATGAGAGTAAGCTTGTTTTTGTGAGAGAATATATTGAGTCTCGGGACTTTTTTAAGTATGCCCATCGTTTGATTTTCCAAGCTATGGTCGATTTATCCGATCGTGGCGATGCTATAGATGCAACAACGGTTCGTACCATCCTTGATAATCAAGGTGATTTGCAGAATATTGGTGGCTTGTCTTACTTGGTTGAGATTGTCAATTCTGTGCCAACTTCTGCTAATGCGGAGTATTATGCTAAAATAGTTGCAGAAAAGGCTATGTTACGGCGATTAATCGCCAAGTTGACAGAGTCTGTCAATCAAGCTTACGAGGCTTCACAACCAGCTGATGAGATCATTGCTCAGGCAGAAAAAGGTCTAATTGATGTCAGTGAAAATGCTAATCGAAGTGGATTTAAGAACATTCGAGATGTATTGAATGTCAACTTTGGAAATCTGGAAGCTCGTTCTCAACAAACGACTGATATTACAGGGATTGCGACAGGTTATCGTGATTTGGATCACATGACGACTGGACTTCATGAGGAGGAGTTGATTATCTTAGCGGCTCGTCCGGCGGTTGGTAAGACAGCCTTTGCCTTGAATATTGCTCAGAACATTGGGACTAAGTTGGACAAAACGGTTGCTATCTTTTCACTCGAAATGGGTGCGGAAAGTCTAGTAGACCGTATGTTAGCTGCAGAGGGTTTGGTGGAATCCCATTCTATCCGTACGGGTCAATTGACTGATGAGGAGTGGCAAAAGTATACCATTGCTCAAGGGAATCTAGCTAATGCGAGTATCTATATCGATGATACGCCAGGGATTCGGATTACGGAAATTCGTTCTCGCTCACGTAAACTTGCTCAAGAAACGGGCAATCTTGGTTTGATTTTGATAGATTACTTGCAATTGATTACAGGTACAGGCCGAGAAAATCGTCAACAAGAAGTTTCAGAAATTTCACGTCAGCTGAAAATTCTAGCAAAAGAACTGAAAGTTCCAGTAATCGCTCTAAGTCAGCTTTCTCGTGGTGTAGAACAACGTCAGGATAAGAGACCAGTCTTGTCTGATATTCGTGAATCTGGATCTATTGAGCAGGACGCTGATATCGTAGCCTTTCTTTATCGCGACGACTACTATGAGCGTGGTGGTGAAGAAGAGGAAGGCATACCAAATAATAAGGTAGAAGTTATTATCGAGAAAAACCGTAGTGGAGCTCGTGGAACGGTGGAATTAATTTTCCAAAAAGAATACAATAAATTTTCAAGTATTTCAAAAAGGGAGGAAATAAGATGACAGATGCATTTACAGATGTAGCTAAGATGAAAAAAATTAAAGAGGAAATCAAGGCGCATGAGGGTCATGTAATTGAAATGACTTTGGAAAATGGGCGTAAGCGCCAAAAAAATAGATTGGGTAAGTTAATTGAAGTTTATCCATCCCTATTTATTGTGGAATTTGGGAATGTTGAAGGAGATAAACAAACTAATGTTTACGTTGAATCCTTTACTTACTCAGATATCCTTACGGAAAAAAATTTGATTCATTATTTGGACTAAAGTGAGAAATTTTCTCACTTTTTCTTTTTTCTCCGAATAGTTTAAGTGAAGGCAATCTTCAATTTATATTATTTTTCAAGGAGGAAGAATGAAAGTTTTACCATTCAAAGTAACAGAGACAGGATTTTCTTTTAGAAAATCAGCTAAAAAGGTTGTTCCTTTTTTAGTAGTAGGATTGATGCTAGCAGCGAGTGATAGTGTATATGCCTATTCCGGAGGAAATGGATCGATTGCGCGTGGGGATGATTATCCTGCTTATTATAAAAATGGGAGTCAGGAGATTGATAAGTGGCGCATGTACTCTCGTCAGTGTACTTCATTTGCAGCCTTTCGATTGAGTAGTGTCAATGGTTTTGAGATTACAGGAGCTTATGGAAATGCGAATGAATGGGGCTATCGTGCTCGTCGTGAAGGATATCGTGTAGATAATACACCAGCTATTGGATCTATTGCTTGGTCTACTGCAGGAGGATATGGTCATGTTGCCTGGGTTTCAAATGTAATGGGGGATAATATAGAAATTGAGGAATACAACTATGGTTATACAGGATCCTATAATAAACGAACTATAAAAGCTAATACGATGACAGGATTTATTCATTTTAAAGATTTGGAGGGAGGTAATGTAGTAAGTAGTAGCAAAGTATTCAATAGTCAACCTTCGTCTTCGACAGGAGGAACTCATTATTTTAAGAATAAGGCAGCTATTAAAAATCAACCTTTAGCTAGTGCAGCCTCACTTGCCTATTATTCTCCAGGTGAGAGTGTTCATTATGATCAGGTACTTGAAAAAGATGGGTACAAGTGGTTGAGTTATATATCTTATAGTGGAAGTCGTCGCTATATCCAGTTAGAGGAGGTTTCTTCATCGCAGAATCAACCAGAAGATAGTTCCAATGATATTCTGACTGTCGGTTGGAAGAAAATAAATGGTAGTTGGTATCATTTCAAATCAAATGGTTCTAAATCAACAGGCTGGTTGAAGGATGGTTCTAGCTGGTATTATTTGAAATCATCTGGTGAAATGCAGACAGGGTGGTTAAAGGAAAATGGCTTGTGGTATTATCTAGATAGTTCAGGGGCAATGAAAACAGGCTGGTACCAAGTCTCTGGTAAATGGTATTATTCTTACTCTTCTGGGGCCTTAGCTGTTAATACAACAGTGGATGGCTACAGAGTAAATAGTGATGGTGTGAGAGTATAGAAAAAGTAGGAAATTTTTCCTACTTTTTCTGTAAGCAGTTTCCTTGACATTTTTTTTATTTTGCGCTATCATATGTCCATATAATATATGGGAGTCTGTGTACAGTCTGAGAGGAAGTGTTAAACTTCGACCGCACCTGATCTGGGTAATGCCAGCGTAGGGAACGATACTTAGTCTATTCTTGACCTTTTCCATATATGGTAAAGGTTTTTCTTTTTGTCAAAGGAAAACGAGAAGAGGAGGTTTTTATGAAAGCAAGCATTGCCTTGCAAGTTTTACCCCTAGCACAGGGGATTGATCGGATAGCTGTTATCGATCAGGTCATTGCTCATCTGCAAGCTCAAGAAGTGACCATGGTGGTGACACCATTTGAAACGGTCTTGGAAGGGGAGTTTGATGAGCTTATGCGCATTCTCAAAGAAGCGCTAGAGGTAGCAGGGCAGGAGGCAGACAATGTCTTTGCCAATGTTAAAATAAATGTAGGAGAGATTTTAAGTATTGATGAGAAACTTGAAAAGTATACTGAGACGACACATTAGTCTATTGGGTTTTTTGGGAGTCTTGTCAATCTGGCAGCTAGCAGGGTTGCTTAAACTTCTTCCTAAGTTTATCCTGCCGACACCTCTTGAAATCCTCCAGTCTTTTGTGCGTGATAGAGAATTTCTCTGGCACCATAGCTGGGCCACCTTGAGAGTGGCTTTATTGGGGTTGGTTTTGGGAGTCTTGATTGCCTGTCTCATGGCTGTACTTATGGACAGTTTGACTTGGCTCAATGACTTGATTTACCCTATGATGGTGGTTGTTCAGACTATCCCGACCATTGCCATAGCTCCTATTCTGGTCTTGTGGCTAGGTTATGGGATTTTGCCCAAGATTGTCTTGATTATCTTGACGACAACTTTTCCTATCATCGTCAGCATTTTGGACGGTTTTAGGCATTGTGACAAGGATATGCTGACCTTGTTTAGTCTGATGCGGGCCAATCCTTGGCAAATCTTGTGGCATTTTAAAATTCCTGTCAGTCTGCCTTACTTTTATGCAGGTCTGAGGGTTAGTGTCTCCTACGCCTTTATCACAACAGTGGTATCTGAGTGGTTGGGAGGCTTTGAAGGACTAGGTGTTTACATGATTCAGTCCAAGAAACTGTTTCAGTATGATACCATGTTTGCTATTATTATTCTGGTATCGATTATCAGTCTTCTTGGTATGAAGTTGGTCGATATTAGTGAAAAATATGTTATTAAATGGAAACGTTCGTAGAATTAGAATGTTTCAAAAAAGAAAAGAGGAAAGAAAATGAAGAAAACATGGAAAGTGTTTTTAACTGTTTTAACAGCTCTTGTAGCTGTTGTGCTTGTGGCCTGTGGTCAAGGAACTGCTTCTAAGGATAATAAGGAAGCAGAACTTAAGAAGATTGATTTTATCCTAGACTGGACACCAAATACCAACCACACAGGGCTTTATGTTGCCAAGGAAAAAGGTTATTTCAAAGAAGCTGGAGTGGATGTAGACTTAAAACTTCCTCCAGAAGAAAGTTCTTCTGACTTGGTTATCAACGGAAAGGCACCATTTGCAGTTTATTTCCAAGACTACATGGCTAAGAAATTGGAAAAAGGAGCAGGAATCACTGCCGTTGCAGCTATTGTTGAGCACAATACATCAGGAATCATCTCTCGTAAATCTGACAATGTAAGCACTCCGAAGGACTTGGTTGGTAAGAAATACGGAACTTGGAATGATCCAACTGAACTTGCTATGTTGAAAACCTTGGTAGAATCACAAGGTGGGGACTTTGAGAAGGTAGAAAAGGTTCCAAATAACGACTCAAACTCAATCACACCAATTGCTAATGGAGTATTTGACACTGCTTGGATCTACTATGGATGGGATGGAATTCTTGCTAAATCTCAAGGTGTAGATGCTAATTTCATGTACTTGAAAGACTACGTTAAAGAATTTGACTACTACTCACCAGTTATCATCGCAAACAATGACTATTTGAAAGACAACAAAGAAGAAGCTCGCAAAGTTATCCAAGCTATCAAAAAAGGCTACCAATACGCTATGGAGCATCCAGAGGAAGCGGCAGATATCCTCATCAAGAATGCACCTGAACTTCAGGAAAAACGTGACTTTGTCATCGAATCTCAAAAATACTTGTCAAAAGAATACGCAAGCAACAAGGAAAAATGGGGTCAATTTGATGCAGCTCGCTGGAATGCCTTCTACAAATGGGATAAAGAAAATGGTATCCTTAAAGAAGACTTGACAGACAAAGGCTTCACCAACGATTTTGTGAAATAATGACAGAAATTAGACTAGAACACGTAAGCTATGCCTATGATCAGGAGAAGATTTTAGAGGATATCAATCTGAAAGTCACTTCGGGTGAAGTAGTCTCTATTTTAGGCCCAAGTGGTGTTGGAAAAACCACCCTCTTTAACCTAATCGCTGGGATTTTAGAAGTTCAGTCAGGGCGAATTGTCCTTGATGGCGAGGAGAATCCTAAGGGGCGCGTGAGTTATATGTTGCAAAAGGATCTACTTTTGGAGCACAAGACCGTTCTTGGTAATATCATTTTGCCCCTCTTGATTCAAAAAGTGGATAAGGCGGAAGCCATTGCCCGCGCGGATGAAATTCTTGCAACCTTTCAGTTGACAGCTGTACGAGACAAGTATCCCCATGAACTTAGTGGGGGGATGCGTCAGCGTGTGGCCTTGCTTCGTACCTATCTTTTTGGGCACAAGCTCTTTCTCTTGGATGAGGCCTTTAGCGCCTTGGATGAGATGACTAAGATGGAACTCCATGCTTGGTATCTGGAGATTCACAAGCAGTTGCAATTGACGACCCTGATTATCACGCATAGTATCGAGGAGGCCCTCAATCTCAGCGACCGCATCTATATCTTGAAAAATCGCCCTGGGCAGATTGTTTCAGAAATTAAACTAGACTGGTCTGAAGATGAGGACAAAGAAGTTCAAAAGATTGCCTACAAACGTCAAATCTTGGTAGAATTAGGCTTAGATAAGTAGAAAAATAGGGAGTTGGTGAAGATTATCCTTTACCAGCGCCCTTTTTCTTTTAAAAATGAGAAAATTTCGGTATAATAGTCAAAGATAGTCAAGGTTTAAAGAGAGAGGTGGGTTTGTAATGAGATTTAAAAATACATCGGATCATATTGAGGCCTACATCAAGGCGATTTTAGATCAATCTGGAATTGTAGAGTTGCAACGGAGTCAGTTAGCAGATACATTCCAGGTTGTTCCTAGTCAGATTAACTATGTGATCAAGACACGCTTTACGGAAAGTAGAGGCTACTTGGTTGAAAGTAAGCGGGGTGGTGGAGGCTACATTCGCATAGGACGGATTGAGTTTTCTAGTCATCATGAAATGCTCCGTGATTTGCTTTATTCAATTGGTGAGCGAGTTAGTCAAGAAATTTATGAAGATATTCTGCAGCTTTTGGTTGAGCAGCAATTGATGACTAAGCAAGAGATGAATTTGCTGGAGGCAGTAGCTTTGGATCGCGTTCTAGGAGAAGAAGCTCCAGTTGTTCGTGCTAATATGCTGCGACAGGTCATACAAGAGGTAGATAGAAAAGGGAAGTAAGATGAACTATTCAAAAGCATTGAATGAATGTATCGAAAGTGCCTACATGGTTGCTGGCCATTTTGGAGCTCGTTATCTAGAGTCTTGGCACTTGTTGATTGCCATGTCCAATCACAGTTATAGTGTGGCAGGGGCAACTTTAAATGATTATCCATATGAGATGGACCGTTTAGAAGAGGTCGCTTTGGAACTGACTGAAACGGACTATAGCCAGGATGAAACTTTTACGGAATTGCCGTTTTCTCATCGTTTGCAGGTTCTTTTTGATGAAGCGGAATATGTGGCGTCAGTGGTCCATGCTAAGGTGCTAGGGACAGAGCATGTCCTCTATGCAATTTTGCATGATGGCAATGCCTTGGCGACTCGTATTTTGGAGAGGGCTGGTTTTTCTTATGAAGACAAGAAAGATCAGGTCAAGATTGCTGCCCTTCGTCGAAATCTAGAAGAACGTGCAGGTTGGACTCGTGAAGACCTTAAAGCTTTACGCCAACGCCATCGTACAGTAGCTGACAAGCAAAATTCTATGGCTAATATGATGGGAATGCCCCAGACTCAGAGTGGTGGACTCGAGGACTATACGCATGATTTGACAGAGCAAGCGCGTTCTGGCAAGTTAGAACCAGTCATCGGTCGGGATAAGGAAATCTCGCGTATGATTCAAATCTTGAGCCGTAAAACCAAGAATAATCCTGTCTTGGTTGGGGATGCAGGTGTCGGGAAAACTGCTCTGGCGCTTGGTCTTGCCCAGCGTATTGCTAGTGGGGATGTGCCTGTGGAAATGGCTAAGATGCGCGTGTTAGAGCTTGATTTGATGAATGTCGTTGCAGGGACACGCTTCCGTGGTGACTTTGAAGAGCGCATGAATAATATCATTAAGGATATTGAAGAAGATGGGCAAGTCATCCTCTTTATCGATGAACTTCACACTATCATGGGTTCTGGTAGTGGAATTGACTCAACTCTGGATGCGGCCAATATCTTGAAGCCAGCCTTAGCGCGTGGAACCTTGAGAACGGTTGGTGCGACTACTCAGGAAGAGTACCAAAAACACATTGAAAAAGACGCAGCCCTTTCTCGTCGTTTTGCAAAAGTGACGATTGAAGAGCCAAGTGTGGCAGACAGCATGACCATTTTACAAGGCTTGAAGGCGACTTATGAGAAACATCATCGTGTGCAAATCACAGATGAAGCGGTTGAAACAGCTGTCAAGATGGCACATCGCTACTTGACTAGTCGTCACTTGCCAGACTCTGCTATTGATCTCTTGGATGAGGCAGCGGCAACAGTGCAAAATAAGGCTAAGCATGTAAAAGCAGACGATTCAGGCTTGAGTCCAGCTGACAAGGCCTTGATGGATGGCAAGTGGAAACAGGCAGCTCAGCTAATCGCGAAAGAAGAGGAAGTGCCTGTCTATAAAGACTTGGTGACAGAGTCTGATATTTTGACCACCTTGAGTCGTCTGTCAGGTATCCCAGTCCAAAAACTGACTCAGACTGACGCTAAGAAATATCTAAATCTTGAAGCAGAACTCCATAAACGGGTTATCGGGCAAGATCAGGCTGTCTCTAGTATCAGCCGTGCCATTCGCCGTAACCAGTCAGGGATTCGCAGTCACAAGCGTCCGATTGGTTCCTTTATGTTCCTAGGGCCTACAGGTGTCGGTAAGACCGAATTGGCCAAGGCTCTGGCAGAAGTTCTCTTTGATGACGAATCAGCCCTTATCCGCTTTGATATGAGTGAGTATATGGAGAAATTCGCAGCCAGCCGTCTCAATGGAGCTCCTCCGGGTTATGTGGGTTATGAAGAAGGTGGGGAGTTGACGGAGAAGGTTCGTAACAAACCCTATTCTGTTCTCCTTTTTGACGAGGTAGAGAAGGCCCACCCAGACATCTTTAATGTTCTCTTGCAGGTCTTGGATGACGGTGTCTTGACAGACAGTAAGGGACGCAAGGTCGACTTTTCAAATACCATTATTATCATGACATCAAACCTTGGTGCGACAGCCCTTCGGGATGACAAGACAGTTGGCTTTGGAGCTAAGGATATCCGTTTTGATCAGGAGAATATGGAAAAACGCATGTTTGAAGAGCTGAAAAAGGCTTATAGACCTGAGTTTATCAACCGTATTGATGAAAAGGTTGTCTTCCATAGCCTATCTAGCGACAATATGCAGGAAGTGGTGAAGATTATGGTCAAACCTTTAGTGGCAAGTTTGGCTGAAAAAGGAATTGACTTGAAATTACAAGCTTCCGCACTGAAATTGTTGGCAAATCAAGGATATGACCCAGAGATGGGAGCTCGTCCACTTCGCAGAACCCTGCAAACAGAAGTGGAAGACAAGTTGGCAGAACTTCTTCTCAAGGGAGAATTAGTAGCAGGTAAGACACTTAAGATTGGTGTCAAAGCAGGCCAGTTAAAATTTGATATTGTATAAAAAGCGAGGTCGGGACAAAGTTCCCGACCTCTTTATGTACCATCATGAGATGGTTTTGCTGCTGCGACTGTTTTTAGGGGTGGCTATCTTTCTTAGGATTACTCAATATGTGAGTAAAGAAGTCTTTGTATTTATATTTTAAATAGGTTTCGTGTAAATACAATAAAGCTACGTAGACAATCATAAAAACGATAGTTAAGAAGAACAAATCAAATGTTGTTTGAGCGTAATGAGTAGCTGCCCCGTAAGAAGCGAAAGCATCTAAAATCAGCCAAGGAAGATACTTGAAATACTTATTTAGCATGAGAGTGCACCTCCTATATTCTATTTCAATGTTATTATATTCCTTCACACTCAATAATGCAAGCGATTACACAAAGGGGATTTAAACAATTTTAATCAAAATAGGAATTTTTTTCTGTTTTATTACGAATAGAAGAGTAGGAGGAGTAAATGTATCTAAAGTATTTAAGATTTTTAAAATAGTTTAGATAAATTGTTGACATATTCAAATTTTAATATTACAATTATATTACAAAAAGATTTCTTAATATTTCAAAAATATTACAAAGGAGTAGAAAAATGAAAAAGAAAACCTATATCAAATTGATGACAGCTACAGCATTAGCATCAACTATACTATTAGGAGCTTGTGGAAATAAAAAGGAAACAACTCAAGCAAGCAGTTCTGCTAAGACAAGCCAATCATCAAGTTCTAAAGTAGCTTCTTCTAGCAAAGAAAACAAGACTCAGAAGTCCTCAAGTTCAGCTTCATCTGAACAGGCCAAGGCGTCTACTGATCAGTCTTCAGCAAGTGCAGCACCATCACAAGTAGCACCAGAACAAAGACAAGGTCCAGAAGTGGCTAATCAACAGGCGGCTAGTCAACAAACTCCTGTTCAGGTTCCTTCAACCCAACAGGCTTCTCAAGCCCAGTCTAACCAATTAAGCTATGACTCAACAACTGACCACAAATTTCAAGACAAGCAAGCAGAGTAAAATAAACGCTACAAGGGTGTTTTAACCATGGTAGATGGTGATTTCTCAGCTGCAGCGGGCAATTGGAAGGGAGCCAATGGCGAAACCATTACAGTTTCATCAGGTGGTCAATTTACAGTAGAATCTGCTGATGGAAAGAAAGAGAATTACTCTATCAAAGGCTATTCTTATACTCTTGATGATGGTAAGTATAATGCCAAAATTGGTGGAGGAAAAGTCATCCAAATTACAACAGGAGCGGATAGCAAGGTTTCCAGTGTTGCTTTGAGTCAATAATAATCCTTAGTATTTGAATTTTTACAATCAAAGAAAATCCGTCAGCTCAATAAGAGTTGACGGATTATTTTATACTTGTATTTGGGTTAAAAATTCTTCTGTAGTAAGAATTTGAGCAAACTCATCTTGTAGAGAAAGGAGATTAATCTCATGGATAGTCTCAGGAGAGATGGCCTGACCGTTTTTATTAGATAGGGTAAAACTGGCAGTAGCATCTGCTAGTAAAGTGACTTCAAAACCGAGATTTGCTGCCATTCGTGTAGTGGTGGATACACAATGAGGCAGAGTCAAACCAACAACGACTAAATGACAAATCTGTTTTTTTCGTAAATATGTTTCAAGATTTGTTCCAATAAAGGCGCTATTAACCGTTTTTTGAAAGACAGGTTCTGAGGTAATCGGTTCAAATCCACTTTTAAACACCTGATTTTGTTTGTTATGAAATTGCGACTGGGGATTGTCAGATATGTGTTGAACATGTAAGACTGGAAGAGAGTGTTTACGAAAGTATGCTAGTAACCTCAATGCTTGATGTTCAGCTTGAGGGTTATTTCGTTCTCCCCAGATAGGGCTATCAAATGCTTTTTGCATATCGATAATCAGTAGAGCAGTATGAACCATTTTAAGCCTTATCCAACTGCAAGAGGGCTTCAATCTCTTCTAGGGTGCTAGCTTGTGAAATGGCTCCACGAAGTTTGGCAGCGCCAGATGTTCCACGTAGGTAGTGAGGAGCGAGGCCGCGGAATTCACGAACTGCGACATTTTCCCCTTTGAGGTTAATCAAGCGTTTCAAGTGTTCGTAGGCGATTTTCATCTTATCTTCAAAGGTCAAATCAGGTAGGATTTCTCCTGTTTCAAAGTAATGGTTGATTTGGTTGAAGAGGTAGGGATTTCCCATGGCAGCGCGGCCAATCATTACTGCGTCAGCACCGACTTCTTCGATACGTTGCTTGGCTTCTTGAACTGTACGGATGTCACCATTAGCGATAAATGGAATCTTGGTCAGAGCTTGAGCGACCTTGTGAAGGGTCTCAAGGTCTGCGTGACCTGTATACATTTGTTCACGGGTACGGCCATGCATGGCGAGGGCAGAAACACCTGCAGCTTCAGCAGCGAGGGCATTTTCTACTGCCAGAGATGGGTCAGCCCAGCCGGTACGCATTTTGACAGTAAGTGGAATATCAAGGACAGATTGAACCTTGTTGATGATAGAGTAAATCTTATCTGGATCCTTGAGCCACATAGCGCCAGCTTCGTTCTTCACGATTTTATTAACTGGGCAGCCCATGTTGATATCCACGATATCGGTTTTGGTGTTTTCTTGGATGAATTCTGCTGCGCGTGCTAGGCTGTCTTCATCACTACCAAATAGTTGGATAGAGACTGGGTTTTCGCCTTCATCGATATGAAGCATATGCAGGGTTTTTTCGTTGTTGTATTGGATTCCCTTGTCAGAGACCATTTCCATGACAACGAGTCCAGCTCCGAGCTCTTTTGCGATGGTCCGAAAGGCTGAGTTGGTCACGCCAGCCATAGGCGCTAAAACGGTACGATTGGGAATCTCAACATTGCCAATCATAAAAGGTGTATTAAGATTTGTCACGAATGAGTTCCTCCAGGTCGTTTTCATCAAAGTTGTAAGTAGTTTGGCAGAATTGACAAGTGATTTCTGCCCCGTGGTCTTCCTCTTTCATTTCCTGTAAGTCTGAGCTTGGAAGGCTGGCAAGAGCGTTCATAAAGCGTTCATGGCTACAGTCGCATTGGAAACGAATTTCTTCTTCAGAAAGACGCTTGTAGGCTTCGTCACCGTAGATAGCCTTGAGGAGGGCTTCGATATGGTCTTCACTTTCGAGAAGTGTTGAGATAGCTGGCATTTCTTGGATGCGTTTTTCAAAGCGAGCAATCTCTTCTTCCTTGGCTCCTGGTAACACTTGGACTAGGAAACCACCTGCAACCTTGACCTTGTCTTCCTCGTCCAAAAGGACATTGAGACCGACTGCTGAAGGCGTTTGTTGGCTTTCAGTAAGGTAAAAGGCAAGGTCTTCACCGATTTCTCCAGAGATGAGGGGAGTCATAGAGTTGTAAGGATTTCCAATGCCGTAGTCTGTGATAACGAGGAATTGACCATTTCCAACAAAAGGTCCGACTAGGACTTCACCAGTTGCAGTCTTTTTGATGTCAACACCAGGATTTTGAACGTAGCCTTTGACATTCCCCTTGGTATCAGCGACGGTGATGATAGCACCTAGTGAGCTAGATCCCAGCACCTTAACTGTTAGTTTAGTATTTCCTTTTTCATTGGCTGCGAGAATCTGGCTAGCGATAAGAGTTCGACCAAGCGCTACAGTTGAGCTAGCTTGGGTTTGGTGTTTTTCTTGAGCAGTACGGACGGTTTCTGTGCTGTCAAGGACAAAAGCACGAAAGGCTCCGCTTTCTGATATAGTTTTAATAATTTTATCCATAGCTACTATTTTAGCATAAAAATGCCCAAAGGGGGAGCCGTGTGTTTACTGATTTTTAGGATAATAGACCAGGAAATCAGCATGAAAATAAAAAGAGAAACAGATTATTTCAGCATTTGTAAGATTTATGCTATGCTTAAGGTAGAAAATGAAAGGGGTAACAAATGTATTTAGGAGATTTGATGGAAAAGGCTGAATCTGGCCAATTTTCAATCCTTTCCTTTCTATTACAAGAGTCTCAGACGACCGTCAAGGCTGTAATAGAGGAGACAGGATTTTCAAAAGCAACCCTAACCAAATATGTCACCCTGCTCAATGATAGGGCTATGGATAGTGGCTTAGAGCTGACTATTCACTTAGAAGATGAAAATCTGCGTCTGTCAATCGGTGCAGCTACCAAGGGGAGAGATATCCGGAGCTTATTTTTGGAGAATGCTGTTAAATACCAGATTTTGGTTTATCTTCTCTACCACCAACAGTTTTTAGCCCATCAGCTGGCTCAAGAATTGATGATTAGTGAGGCTACGCTTGGCCGTCACTTAGCTGGTTTAAATCAGATTTTGTCAGAATTTGATTTATCCATCCAAAATGGACGTTGGCGAGGTCCAGAGCATCAGATTCGTTATTTTTATTTCTGTCTTTTTCGCAAGGTTTGGTCCAGTCAGGAATGGGAAGGACACATGCAGAAGCCAGAGAGAAAGCAGGAGATTGCTAGTTTAGAGGAAATCTGTGGTGCAAGCTTGTCTTCGGGGCAGAAATTGGACTTGGTTCTCTGGACTCACATCAGTCAACAGCGTCTTCGGGTCAATGCCTGTCAGTTTCAAGTGATAGAAGAGAAAATGCGAGGGTATTTTGACAATATTTTCTATCTTCGTTTGCTGAGAAAGACTCCGTCCTTTTTTGCTGGGCAACATATCCCTCTAGGAACTGAGGATGGTGAGATGATGATATTTTTCTCTTTCCTCTTGTCTCATCGCATCCTTCCTCTTCATACTATGGAGTATATTCTTGGTTTTGGAGGGCGGTTGGCAGATTTGCTGACGCAATTGATTCAAGAAATGAAGAAGGAAGAGTTACTGGGCGGTTATACAGAGGACCATGTCACCTATGAACTCAGTCAGCTTTGTGCTCAAGTCTATCTATACAAGGGTTATATCTTACAGGATCGCTACAAGTACCAGTTAGAGAATCGTCATCCTTATTTGCTGATGGAACATGATTTTAAGGGGATCGCAGAGGAGATTTTTCATGCTCTGCCTGCTTTTCATCAGGGGACAGACTTAGATAAGAAGATTCTCTGGGAATGGCTGCAGTTAATCGAATATATGGCTGAAAATGGTGGCCAGCATATGCGGATTGGTCTGGATTTGACATCTGGTTTTCTTGTCTTTTCAAGGATGGTAGCCATTTTGAAACGGTATTTGGAATATAATCGTTTTATTACCATTGAAGCCTATGATCCTAGTCGGTATTATGATTTGCTGGTTACCAATAACCCGATTCATAAGAAGGAACAGACCCCAGTTTATTATTTAAAAAACGACTTGGATATGGAAGATTTGGCAGGGATTCGTCAGTTATTATTCACTTAAAAGGCTTGGTTGTTTCAGGTCTTTTTTGTGAAATTTACACAATCTCCTCACATTTTTTTAAAAATTAAAAAAAGTTGATAAACAAGAAAGCGCTTTATTTTGTATACTAGTTAGTGTAAAGAGGAGACATCCTCAAGATCTTTATGAGGAGGACATCACATGTCACAAGAAAAATTCATTATGGCCATTGACCAGGGAACAACAAGTTCTCGTGCCATTATCTTTAATAAAAAAGGAGAAAAAGTTAGCTCTAGTCAAAAAGAGTTCACTCAAATTTTCCCTCACGCAGGTTGGGTAGAACACAATGCCAATGAAATTTGGAATTCTGTACAGTCTGTTATTGCGGGTGCTTTCATCGAAAGTGGTGTGAAACCAAGTCAAATCGAGGCAATCGGGATTACTAACCAACGTGAAACAACGGTTGTCTGGGATAAGAAAACAGGGCTTCCTATCTACAACGCAATCGTTTGGCAGTCACGCCAGACAGCACCTTTGGCTGAACAACTAAAAAGCCAAGGTTATGTGGAAAAATTCCATGAAAAGACTGGTTTGATTATTGACGCTTACTTCTCAGCAACTAAGGTTCGTTGGATTTTGGACCATGTTGAAGGTGCTCAAGAGCGAGCAGAAAAGGGAGAATTGCTCTTTGGTACTATCGATACTTGGTTGGTTTGGAAATTGACAGACGGTGCGGCTCACGTGACGGACTACTCAAACGCAGCTCGCACCATGCTTTATAACATTAAAGAACTCAAATGGGATGATGAGATTCTGGAAATCCTCAATATTCCTAAGGCTATGCTTCCAGAAGTTCGTTCTAACTCTGAAATCTACGGTAAGACAGCCCCATTCCATTTCTACGGTGGACAAGTGCCAATCTCAGGTATGGCAGGGGACCAACAGGCAGCTCTCTTTGGACAGTTGGCCTTTGAACCTGGTATGGTTAAAAATACTTATGGAACGGGTTCTTTCATCATCATGAATACTGGTGAAGAAATGCAGTTGTCTGAAAATAACCTCTTGACAACCATTGGTTACGGAATCAACGGAAAGGTTTACTATGCCTTGGAAGGTTCTATCTTCATCGCAGGAAGTGCGATTCAATGGCTTCGTGATGGACTTCGTATGGTAGAGAACTCACCAGAATCTGAAAAATATGCTCGTGATTCTCACAATGATGATGAAGTTTATGTCGTGCCAGCCTTTACAGGTCTAGGTGCTCCATACTGGAACCAAAACGCCCGTGGTTCTGTCTTTGGTTTGACTCGTGGAACAAGCAAAGAAGACTTTATCAAGGCGACTCTTCAATCTATCGCTTATCAAGTACGTGACATCATCGACACCATGCAAGTGGATGCGCAGACAGCTATCCAGGTCTTGAAAGTAGATGGTGGTGCAGCTATGAACAACTTCCTCATGCAGTTCCAGGCTGACATTTTGGGAATCGACATCGCACGCGCCAAAAACTTAGAGACAACAGCTCTAGGGGCAGCCTTCCTAGCAGGTTTGTCAGTGGGCTATTGGAAAGACTTGGATGAGTTGAAACTCTTGAATGAGACAGGAGAACTCTTTGAACCATCTATGAACGAATCCCGCAAGGAACAACTCTACAAAGGCTGGAAGAAGGCTGTGAAAGCAACTCAAGTCTTTGCGGAAGTAGACGACTAATACTGGGAGAATAAAGCGACTCAGTTAGAAAGTGTGTAAGTATGGAATTTTCAAAGAAAACACGTGAATTATCAATTAAAAAAATGCAGGAACGTACCCTGGACCTCTTGATTATCGGTGGAGGAATCACAGGGGCTGGTGTAGCTTTACAGGCAGCAGCTAGTGGTCTAGATACTGGTTTGATTGAAATGCAGGACTTCGCAGAAGGAACATCTAGCCGTTCAACAAAATTGGTTCACGGAGGTCTGCGTTACCTCAAACAATTTGACGTAGAAGTGGTATCAGATACAGTTTCTGAACGTGCAGTGGTTCAACAAATCGCTCCACACATTCCAAAACCAGATCCAATGCTCTTGCCAGTTTACGATGAAGATGGAGCTACCTTTAGCCTCTTCCGTCTGAAAGTAGCCATGGATTTGTACGACCTTTTGGCAGGGGTTAACAATACGCCAGCTGCTAACAAGGTCTTGAGCAAGGAAGAAGTCTTGGAACGTCAACCAAACTTGAAGAAAGAAGGCTTGGTAGGAGGTGGGGTTTACCTTGACTTCCGTAACAACGATGCGCGTCTCGTGATTGAAAACATCAAACGTGCCAACCAAGACGGTGCCCTCATTGCCAACCACGTTAAAGCAGAAGGCTTCCTCTTTGACGAAAGTGGCAAGATTACAGGTGTTGTAGCTCGTGATCTCTTGACAGACCAAGTCTTTGAAATCAAGGCCCGTCTGGTTATTAACACAACAGGTCCTTGGAGTGATAAAGTACGCAATTTGTCTAATAAGGGAACACAATTCTCACAAATGCGCCCAACTAAGGGAGTTCACTTGGTAGTGGATTCAAGCAAGATCAAGGTGTCACAGCCAGTTTACTTTGATACAGGTTTGGGTGATGGTCGTATGGTCTTTGTTCTCCCACGTGAAAACAAGACTTACTTTGGTACAACAGACACAGACTATACAGGTGATTTGGAACATCCAAAAGTAACTCAAGAAGATGTTGATTACTTACTTGGTATTGTAAACAACCGCTTCCCAGAAGCAAATATTACTGTTCAAGATATTGAAAGTAGCTGGGCAGGTCTTCGTCCATTGATTGCAGGCAATAGCGCTTCTGACTACAATGGAGGAAATAACGGAACTATTAGTGACGAAAGCTTTAACAACTTGATTGCGACTGTTGAATCTTATCTCTCTAAAGAAAAAACGCGTGAAGATGTTGAGGCTGCTGTCAGCAAGCTTGAAAGCAGTACTTCTGAGAAACATTTGGATCCATCTGCAGTTTCACGTGGTTCTAGCTTGGATCGTGATGACAATGGTCTCTTGACCCTTGCTGGTGGTAAAATCACAGATTACCGTAAGATGGCTGAAGGAGCTATGGAGCGCGTGGTTGAAATCCTCAAAGCAGAATTTGACCGTAGCTTTAAACTCATCAATTCTAAGACTTACCCTGTTTCAGGTGGAGAATTGAATCCAGCAAATGTGGACTCAGAAATCGAAGCCTTTGCGCAACTTGGAGTGTCACGTGGATTGGATAGCAAGGAAGCCCACTATCTCGCAAATCTATACGGTTCAAATGCACCGAAAGTATTTGCCCTTGCTCACAGCTTGGAACAAGCGCCAGGTCTTAGCTTGGCAGACACCTTGTCACTTCACTATGCAATGCGCAATGAGTTGGCTCTTAGCCCAGTTGACTTCCTTCTTCGTCGTACCAACCATATGCTCTTTATGCGTGATAGCTTGGATAGCATCGTTGAGCCAGTTTTGAATGAAATGGGACGATTCTATGACTGGTCAGAAGAAGAAAAAGCAGCTTACCGTGCTGATGTTGAATCAGCTCTCGCTAACAACGATTTAGCAGAATTAAAAAATTAAGAAAAGATAAAAGAGGTGGAGGGCAGGACTCCTTGTCTACCCTCTCCTTCTTTTTAATGGAGACAGAAAGATGATGAATGAATTATTTGGAGAATTTCTAGGGACTTTAATCCTGATTCTTCTAGGAAATGGTGTTGTTGCAGGTGTGGTTCTTCCAAAAACTAAGAGCAACAATGCAGGTTGGATTGTGATTACTATGGGTTGGGGGATTGCAGTTGCGGTTGCGGTCTTTGTATCTGGGAAGCTCAGTCCAGCTCATTTAAACCCAGCTGTGACAATTGGTGTGGCTTTAAAAGGTGGTTTGCCTTGGGCTTCCGTTTTCCCTTACATCCTAGCTCAGTTCGCAGGGGCTATGCTGGGTCAGGTTTTGGTTTGGTTGCAATTCAAACCGCATTATGAGGCAGAAGAAAATGCAGGAAATATCTTGGCAACCTTCAGTACTGGGCCAGCCATCAAAGATACTGTATCAAACTTGATTAGCGAAATCCTTGGAACCTTTGTTTTGGTCTTGACAATCTTTGCTTTGGGTCTTTACGACTTTCAGGCAGGTATTGGAACCTTTGCAGTGGGAACCTTGATTGTTGGTATTGGTCTATCACTAGGTGGGACAACAGGTTATGCCTTGAACCCTGCGCGTGATCTTGGACCTCGTATCATGCACAGCATCTTGCCAATCTCAAACAAGGGAGACGGAGACTGGTCTTATGCTTGGATTCCTGTTGTAGGACCTGTTA
Organism: Streptococcus mitis SK579; assembly: GCF_000257905.1. Lineage (GTDB taxonomy): Bacteria > Bacillota > Bacilli > Lactobacillales > Streptococcaceae > Streptococcus > Streptococcus mitis_L. The sequence goes on along the minus strand of NZ_AJJL01000071.1, from coordinate 16,965 downwards.
TCGGAGCAGCCTTGGCTGTGCTTGTATTCTCACTTTTCTAATCTAGAAAACAATTATTTTTGATAGGGCTTGAGATGGAAATCTCAGGCTTTTTTTAAAAATATGCATAGAAAAACCGCATAATCCTTAAAACAAGCTGAAATGTAGTGAAAATGTACGGTAAACAATTGAAAAACCACCCTATAAAGTGGTACAATGGTAGAAAAATACTATAGTAAGAGTTCATCTTATTTTAACAAAAATTACAGAAATGAATGGTTTTTCTTGATGAAACAAAGAAAAGAATTGTACCTTTTTCTTGGTCGGACAGCCTTGTATTTTCTTATCTTTCTAGGGCTGCTTTACTTCTTTAGCTATCTTGGTCAGGGTCAAGGAGGCTTTATCTATAATGAATTTTAACTTGAAGGAGAACCCCTATTGTGTCAAATAAACCAATAGTAGATATGATTGAAACCATTGAGCATTTTGCTCAGACACAGCCTAGCTATCCTGTTTATAATGTTTTGGGGCAGGAACACACTTATGGAGATTTAAAGACTGATTCGGATAGTTTGGCTGCAGCCATCGATCAACTGGATTTACCAGAGAAGTCTCCTGTAGTCGTTTTTGGAGGCCAAGAATATGAAATGTTGGCAACTTTTGTAGCACTGACTAAGTCAGGACATGCCTACATTCCCATTGACAGCCATTCGGCCTTGGAGCGAGTTTCGGCAATTTTAGAAGTAGCAGAGCCAAGCTTGATTATTGCGATCTCAGACTTCCCATTGGAGCAGGTTTCTACACCAATGATGACTCTAGCTCAGGTTAAGGAAGCCTTTGCTCAAGGCAATAGCTATGAGATCACGTATCCAGTCAAGGGTGATGATAATTACTACATCATCTTTACTTCTGGTACGACTGGTAAGCCTAAGGGAGTGCAGATTTCACATGATAACCTCCTCAGCTTTACCAATTGGATGATTACGGACAAGGAATTTGCGACGCCAAGTCGTCCACAAATGCTGGCTCAGCCACCTTACTCATTTGACCTGTCTGTCATGTACTGGGCGCCGACCTTGGCACTGGGTGGTACGCTTTTTGCCCTTCCTTCAGCCATTACTCAGAACTTTAAGCAACTCTTTGCGACCATCTTTTCATTGCCAATCGCTATCTGGACATCAACCCCTTCTTTTGCAGATATGGCCATGTTGTCAGAAGACTTTAATAGCGAGAAAATGCCTGGTATCACGCATTTCTACTTTGATGGCGAAGAATTGACGGTCAAAACGGCTCAAAAACTGCGCGAACGTTTCCCGCATGCTCGTATTATCAATGCCTACGGCCCAACAGAAGCGACAGTGGCTCTGTCAGCAGTTGCCGTGACAGATGAGATGTTAGCGACTCTCAAACGCCTCCCAATCGGCTATACCAAGGCTGATTCTCCAACATTTATCATTGATGAGGAAGGTAATAAACTACCAAATGGGGAACAGGGAGAAATCATTGTTTCTGGACCAGCTGTGTCAAAAGGCTATATGAACAATCCTGAAAAAACAGCGGAAGCCTTCTTTGAGTTCGAAGGACTGCCAGCCTATCACACAGGCGATGTGGGAACTATGACAGATGGGGGCTTGCTTCTCTACGGCGGACGTATGGACTTCCAGATCAAGTTCAACGGTTACCGCATTGAGTTGGAAGATGTCTCTCAAAACCTTAATAAGTCTCGCTTTATCGAGTCTGCTGTTGCTGTTCCACGTTATAATAAAGACCACAAGGTACAAAATCTACTAGCCTATGTTATCTTAAAAGATGGTGTCCGCGAGCAGTTTGAACGTGATATCGATATTACCAAGGCCATCAAGGAAGACCTGACAGACATCATGATGTCTTATATGATGCCGTCTAAATTCCTTTATCGAGACAGTTTGCCACTGACTCCAAATGGAAAAATTGATATCAAAGGATTGATTAACGAGGTGAATAGCAGATGATGGAGTTCTTTCAACAGCTTCCTCATTTAGAGCCATACGGCAATCCTCAGTATTTTGTCTATGTGATTGCTGCAACCTTACCTATCTTTATTGGCCTCTTTTTTAAGAAACGCTTTGCCTGGTATGAAGTGCTGGTTAACCTCTTCTTTATCGTCACCATGTTGGTAGGTGGGAAGACTAATCAATTGGGCGCCTTGGGTATTTACCTTTGCTGGGAAATATTGCTCCTGCTTTTCTACAAGCATTATCGAAAAAGCAAGGATGGCAAGTGGGTCTTCTACCTAGTTAGTTTTCTGTCCCTCCTTCCGATTATCTTTGTCAAGGTACAACCAGCTATCAATGGAACACAGTCTTTGCTTGGGTTCTTGGGAATTTCTTACCTTACGTTTCGTTCGGTTGGGATTATCATCGAGCTGAGAGATGGAGTGATTAAGGATTTTACCCTCTGGGAATTCCTTCGTTTCCTTCTCTTCATGCCGACTTTTTCAAGTGGTCCAATCGATCGTTTTAAGCGATTTAATGAAAATTATCATGCCATTCCTGAGCGAGATGAGTTGATGAATATGCTGGATGAATCTGTTCGCTATATCATGTGGGGCTTTTTGTATAAGTTTATCCTAGCTCATGTTTTAGGAGAGACCTTGTTGCCTCCTCTGAAGAATTTAGCCTTGCAATCAGGTGGTTTCTTTAACCTCTATGCTTTAGCGGTTATGTATACCTTTGGTCTGGAGCTCTTCTTTGACTTTGCAGGTTACTCTATGTTTGCCTTAGCCATCTCAAACTTAATGGGAATCCGTAATCCCATCAACTTTAACAAGCCCTTTTTATCAAGGGATTTAAAGGAGTTTTGGAATCGTTGGCACATGAGTCTTTCTTTCTGGTTCCGTGACTTTGTGTTTATGCGGATGGTCATGGTATTGACCAGAAAGAAAGTCTTTAAAAATCGTAATGTAACCTCAAGTGTGGCCTACGTTGTAAATATGCTGATTATGGGATTTTGGCATGGAGTGACCTGGTATTATATAGCCTATGGCCTCTTTCATGGACTGGGCTTGGTCATCAATGATGCCTGGATTCGCAAGAAAAAAACGCTCAATAAGGAACGGAAAAAAGCAGGGAAAGCTGCTCTACCTGAGAATCGCTGGATTCAGTTGCTGGGCATGGTTGTCACCTTCCATGTCGTCATGCTGTCATTCTTAATCTTTTCTGGATTTTTGAATGATTTATGGTTTAAAAAATAAAAGGAAATAAAATATGGATATCAAATCAGAAGTTATCGAAATTATTGATGAATTGTTTATGGAAGATGTTTCTGACATGATGGATGAAGATCTTTTTGATGCAGGTGTCTTGGATAGTATGGGAACGGTTGAATTGATTGTGGAAATCGAAAACCGTTTTGACATTCGTGTTCCTGTAACAGAGTTTGGTCGTGACGACTGGAATACAGCTAATAAAATCATAGCTGGTATTGTGGAGCTACAAAATGCTTAAACGCTTATGGATGATCTTCGGACCGGTCTTGATAGCTGGTTTGTTGGTTTTTCTGCTCATTTTCCTTTATCCTACTGAGATGCGTCATAATCTAGGAGCTGAAAAACGTTCAGCGGTGGCTACTACTATCGATAGTTTTAAGGAGAGAAGTCAAAAGGTCAGAGCACTATCTGATCCAAATATGCGTTTTGTTCCCTTCTTTGGCTCTAGTGAATGGCTCCGTTTTGACGGTGCTCATCCTGCGGTATTAGCTGAGAAATACAATCGCTCCTACCGTCCTTATCTTTTAGGACAGAGGGGAGCTGCATCGCTTAACCAGTATTTTGGAATGCAACAGATGCTGCCACAACTGGAGAATAAACAAGTTGTGTATGTTATCTCACCTCAGTGGTTCAGTAAATATGGCTATGAACCAGCAGCCTTTCAGCAGTATTTTAATGGAGATCAGTTGACGAGTTTTCTGGTACATCAATCTGGAGATCAGGCTAGTCAATATGCAGCGACTCGCTTACTACAGCAGTTCCCAAACGTAGCTATGAAGGACCAGGTTCAGAAGTTGGCAAGTAAAGAAGAATTGTCGACGGCAGACAATGAAATGATTGAATTATTGGCTCGTTTTAACCAACACCAAGCTTCCTTTTTTGGTCAGTTTTCAGTTAGAGGTTATGTCAATTATGATAAGCATGTAGTTAAGTATTTAAAGACCTTGCCAGACCAGTTTTCTTATCAAGCCATAGAAGATATTGTTAAAGCAGATGCTGAAAAGAATACTTCCAATAATGATCTGGGAATGGAAAATTATTTCTATAATACGCAGATCAAGAAGGATTTGAAGAAATTAAAGGACTCTCAGAAAAGCTTTACCTATCTCAAGTCGCCAGAGTATAATGACTTGCAGTTGGTTTTAACTCAATTTTCCAAATCTAAAGTAAACCCGATTTTTATCATTCCACCTGTTAATAAAAAATGGATGGACTACGCTGGTCTACGAGAGGATATGTATCAACAAACGGTGCAAAAGATTCGCTACCAGTTAGAAAGTCAAGGTTTCACTAATATAGCAGATTTTTCTAAGGACGGTGGGGAGCCTTTCTTTATGAAGGACACCATTCACCTTGGTTGGTTGGGTTGGTTGGCTTTTGACAAGGCAGTTGATCCTTTCCTATCAAATCCCACACCAGCTCCGACTTACCATCTGAATGAGCGCTTTTTCAGCAAAGATTGGGCGACTTATGATGGAGATGTCAAAGAATTTCAATAGATCATAATATAGAAGAGTTCAAGAATGAAGCCTATTTTCACGTTTTTTCTTGACTCTTTTTTTGGTTGTGATATAATTAACCAGTAAATAATTCTTCAAAGAATAGTATTTTTCTCTTAAAAAGAGAAGTCCAAAAGGAAAGGAGTCAGATATGAGACAGCTAGCGAAGGATATCGATGCTTTTTTGAATGAGGTGATTTTGCAGGCAGAAAATCAGCATGAAATTCTAATAGGTCATTGCACTAGCGAGGTGGCCCTGACCAATACTCAGGAGCATATCCTCATGCTCTTGTCAGAGGAATCTTTAACCAATTCCGAGTTGGCCCGTCGCCTCAATGTCAGTCAGGCGGCAGTTACCAAGGCCATTAAGTCTTTGGTCAAGGAAGGAATGTTGGAAACATTTAAAGATTCGAAGGATGCGCGTGTGATTTTCTATCAGTTGACTGATTTGGCTCGTCCAATCGCTGAGGAGCACCATCATCACCATGAGCATACACTTTTAACTTATGAACAAGTGGCAACTCAGTTTACTCCAAACGAACAAAAAGTGATTCAGCGGTTTTTGACTGCTTTAGTAGGAGAAATCAAATAATGAGATATATTACGGTAGAGGATTTATCCTTCTATTATGATAAGGAGCCCGTTCTTGAACATATCAATTATAGTGTTGATAGTGGGGAATTTATTACCTTGACAGGGGAAAATGGGGCAGCTAAGACGACACTGATTAAGGCCAGTCTTGGAATCCTTCAGCCACGCATTGGCAAGGTGACCATTTCAAAGACAAATACGCAGGGTAAGAAACTGAGAATAGCTTATCTTCCTCAACAGATTGCCAGTTTTAATGCTGGTTTTCCAAGTACGGTTTATGAATTTGTCAAGTCGGGTCGCTATCCACGAAAAGGCTGGTTCCGTCGCTTGAATGCTCATGATGAGGAGCATATCAAGGCTAGTTTGGACTCAGTTGGTATGTGGGAACACCGAGACAAACGCTTGGGGTCTCTTTCTGGGGGGCAAAAGCAGCGAGCGGTGATTGCGCGTATGTTTGCTTCTGACCCAGATGTGTTTATCCTAGATGAGCCGACAACGGGGATGGATGCAGGAAGTAAAAATGAATTTTACGAACTCATGCACCACAGCGCCCATCATCATGGCAAGGCTGTTTTGATGATTACCCATGACCCTGAAGAAGTTAAGGATTATGCGGATCGCAATATTCATCTAGTTCGTAACCAAGATTCGCCATGGCGTTGTTTCAACGTTCATGAGAATGATCAGGAGGTGGGCCATGCTTAGTTTGTTATCTTATGACTTTATGCAACGAGCTTTTCTGGCCGTTATTGCCATGAGTCTTTTCTCGCCAGTTCTTGGAACCTTCCTTATCTTGCGTCGTCAGAGTTTGATGAGTGATACCCTCAGCCACGTCTCACTTTCGGGTGTAGCCTTTGGTCTGGTTCTGGGGATTTCTCCGACTATTTCCACTATTGCTATTGTCTTGATTGCGGCAGTCTTTCTGGAGTATCTACGTACGGTTTACAAGAGCTTTATGGAAATCGGGACAGCTATCCTCATGTCAACAGGTTTGGCTGTTTCTCTGATTGTCATGAGCAAGGGTAAAAGCTCTAGTTCTATGAGTTTGGACCAGTACCTTTTTGGTTCAATCGTGACGATCAGCGAAGAACAGGTCATTTCCCTCTTTGTCATTGCGGCGGTTGTTTTGATTTTGACCTTCCTCTTCCTTCGTCCCATGTATATCCTGACCTTTGATGAGGATACGGCCTTTGTGGACGGTTTGCCCGTTCGTACCATGTCTATTCTTTTTAACATGGTGACAGGAGTGGCCATTGCCCTTATGATTCCTGCAGCAGGAGCTCTTCTGGTATCGACCATTATGGTCTTGCCAGCTAGTATTGCCCTGCGTCTGGGGAAAAACTTTAAATCGGTCATGCTACTTGCTAGTGCTATTGGATTTTTGGGAATGGTGGCAGGACTTTACATTTCCTACTATGCAGAAACACCTGCAAGTGCAAGTATTACCATTATTTTTGTAACTGTCTTTTTACTCATTAGTTTAGTAAGACGTTTTATCAAATAGGAGATGAACGTGAAAAAAATTAGCTTATTGCTATCCAGTCTATGTGCCTTGTTTTTAGTGGCTTGTTCCAATCAAAAGCAGGCAGATGGCAAACTAAATATCGTGACAACCTTTTACCCTGTCTATGAATTTACCAAGCAAGTCGCAGGAGATACGGCTAATGTAGAACTCCTCATCGGTGCTGGTACTGAACCCCATGAATACGAACCCTCTGCCAAGGCAGTTGCCAAAATCCAAGACGCAGATACCTTCGTTTATGAAAATGAAAACATGGAAACATGGGTTCCTAAATTGCTAGATACTTTGGATAAGAAAAAAGTGAAAACCATCAAGGCGACAGGCGATACGTTGCTCTTGCCAGGTAGCGAGGAAGAAGAGGGCGACCATGACCATGGAGAAGAAGGCCATCACCATGAGTACGATCCCCATGTTTGGTTATCACCAGTTCGTGCCATTAAACTAGTAGAGCACATCCGTGATAGCTTATCAGCAGATTATCCGGATAAAAAAGAGACCTTTGAGAAGAATGCAGCTGCTTATATCGAAAAATTGCAAGCCTTGGATAAGGCTTATACAGAAGGCTTGTCTCAAGCCAAAAAAAAGAGCTTTGTAACGCAACACGCAGCATTTAACTATCTTGCTTTGGACTATGGACTCAAACAGGTCGCAATCTCAGGAATCTCTCCAGATGCTGAGCCATCAGCTGCTCGCTTGGCAGAATTGACAGAGTATGTCAAGAAAAATAAAATTGCCTATATCTACTTTGAAGAAAATGCTTCACAAGCCCTTGCTAACACACTTTCAAAAGAAGCAGGTGTTAAAACAGATGTCCTCAATCCTTTGGAAAGTCTAACAGAAGAGGACACCAAGGCTGGCGAAAACTATATTTCCGTTATGGAGAAAAACCTCAAGGCTCTGAAACAAACAATGGACCAAGAAGGCCCAGCAATCGAGCCTGAAAAAGCAGAGGATACCAAGACAGTCCAAAATGGTTACTTTGAGGATACAGCTGTCAAGGACCGCACCTTGAGTGACTATGCAGGTAACTGGCAATCAGTTTATCCTTTCCTTGAAGCTGGCACGTTTGACCAAGTCTTTGACTACAAGGCTAAGTTGACTGGTAAGATGACTCAGGCTGAGTACAAGGCCTACTATAGAAAAGGTTATCAGACAGATGTGACTAAGATCAACATCACTGATAACACTATGGAATTTGTTCAAGGTGGACAAAGCAAGAAATTCACTTACAAGTATGTTGGTAAGAAAATCTTGACTTACAAGAAAGGCAATCGTGGCGTGCGCTTCCTCTTTGAAGCGACAGATGCGGACGCTGGACAGTTCAAGTATGTTCAGTTTAGCGATCACAATATCGCCCCAGTTAAGGCAGAACATTTCCATATCTTCTTTGGAGGCACAAGCCAAGAAGCCCTCTTTGAAGAAATGGATAACTGGCCAACCTACTACCCAGAAAACCTATCTGGCCAAGAAATCGCCCAAGAAATGTTAGCACATTGATGAGAAATTGACTAGTTCATAAGAGCTAGTCGGTTTTTGGGTACTAGATGGCTAACTTCATTATGGACCTTTCAGAACTTTAAAAATGAATAAAACTCTTGAAATATCTGGGCTTATATGATAGAATAATTTTATCGGATAAGGTTCATTAGAACACCAAAGCCCCTAACTACTGCCATAGTTAAGGGCTTTTTTGACGTATCTTAGAGATTTAACGGGTGTTTATAGGCTAGTCATTCGGTCTACTTCTTACTATCTAGCCATCTGCAGATGAAATACAAGATAATTCCTGCTATAACATCTGCTATAATAGTAAGAGCAAGCTCAGGTATAAGGCTCATTAGTTTCACCTCCTCTCACGAACCGTAAGGAACGTAATCGGTAACCGATGACAAAAATAGTATACCACATTAAATTTGGATCATCAATATTGTTTAATTTTTGAAATATAGGGGATAGGCAAAAAGTCTTTAAAATCAAAAAACGTATAGTATCAGATGTATAAAAGCTTGATGTTATATCAATTATAAAAGTGGATAGGAAAGTTTTCTGATTATCAGAATTCCTTCCTACCCACTTTTTGAAGATTGTAAGTTAGCCTAATTTTATGTAGAATCAGCTTATTTGTTTTATTTATCAAAACCTTGCAAGGCTTTTTGGCGTTCTTCTACTTGACCTTTAGCATCTAGTTTGTTACCACCGTATACAGCTGATTCCCATGATCCGTACATTGGATTTGGGAAGATGATGAATTTTTCACCAAATTCTTTTTGCAATTCTTCAAGTTGTTTATCGCGGTCAGATTCAGAAGTCTTAGAAAAATCTGCAAAGTCTACGAGGTTATCACCAAACAATAAGATAAGATTTGTTTTTTCTTGAACTTTTTGGCGACGACCTTCTTTGGATTTTACACCACTTTCTAAGAACATGAGATGATCACGTCCTTGAACAGGAATTCCTTCACTTTCAAGATTTTTAATAGTAGCATCTACTTGATTAGCTGAGCGGTCAGAAATATAGTAGATTTGGACACCGTTTTGATCAGCAAACTGAAGAAAATCCTTGGCACCTGGGACGGCTTTTGCTGCAGCTTTTTGAACCCAAACATCCCAATTTTCGGGTGTAAATGCGGTACCGTCTTTGACATTTTGTACTTGATAAGGGCTATTATCTAGGACAGTTTCATCCAAGTCTAAAACGATAGAGTAAGGTTTGTCTGATTCTGTTTTGAGCAATTCCTTTAGGTGATTTGTTGCAACGTTATAACCCTGTATGTATAAAGCTTTAGTTTCAGCTGATTTTTGGTACCAAAGGGTTGACATAGTGTTTTCTCTTGACCGTAGTTGGTCATATGTCATTGTAATTTGATTATCAGATGAGTTATTATTGCTTGTCTGTGTTTCTGTAGACTTTGTTGCACAACTAGACAATAAGACGACAGAAGCAAGTGCAGAAAGGATTGTAACAGTAGTTTTTGCTGTTTTCATGAAATATCTCCTATTTATTAATTTCAATCACTAGTATAGCACGAGGGAAAAGTTAAGGCAAGTTATTCCCTGACTATTGATGTAGATTCTATAGAAGTTAATGTAATGAAAAAGAAACGATTGCATTTTATAAAGAGTTGTTTTAGTTAGGTATTAGACGACAATGTGACAATTCACCTCTAATTATTGACATTTCAGGAAAAATCGCAGTAAAAACTGCACAGCCTTCTTTAAATGTGCTATAATACAGGAAAAAATAATAATGGAGGTCACGATAATGGCAACATTTTTGATGATTTTTGTGGTGGTTTGTGTGCTCCTATTGGTGATAGTCACACTGAGTACAGTTTATGTGGTTCGTCAGCAGTCGGTGGCGATTATTGAACGCTTTGGGAAATACCAAAAGGTTGCCAATAGCGGTATTCACATTCGCTTGCCTTTTGGGATTGACTCGATTGCAGCGCGGATTCAGTTGCGCTTGTTGCAAAGCGATATTGTAGTTGAGACTAAGACCAAGGACAATGTGTTCGTTATGATGAATGTGGCGACTCAGTACCGTGTCAATGAACAGAGCGTGACAGATGCTTACTATAAACTCATGCGTCCAGAATCTCAGATTAAATCTTATATCGAAGATGCCCTTCGTTCTTCTGTTCCAAAATTAACTTTGGATGAATTGTTTGAGAAAAAAGACGAGATTGCCCTTGAAGTCCAGCACCAAGTGGCGGAAGAAATGACAACTTACGGCTACATTATTGTGAAAACCTTGATTACCAAGGTCGAACCAGATGCAGAAGTTAAGCAATCCATGAATGAAATCAATGCGGCGCAACGCAAGCGGGTCGCAGCGCAAGAATTGGCAGAAGCCGACAAGATTAAAATTGTCACTGCAGCTGAAGCCGAAGCAGAAAAAGACCGCCTTCATGGTGTGGGGATTGCCCAACAACGTAAGGCGATTGTGGATGGATTGGCAGAGTCTATCACAGAACTCAAGGAAGCTAATGTTGGCATGACAGAAGAGCAAATCATGTCCATCCTCTTGACCAACCAATATTTGGATACCTTGAATACATTTGCTTCTAAAGGAAATCAAACTATCTTTTTACCAAATACGCCAAATGGTGTGGATGATATCCGTACACAAATCTTGTCAGCCCTCCGTGCTGAGAAGAAATAATAGACTAATACTCTTCGAAAATCTCTTCAAACCGCGTCAGCTTCGCCTTGCCGTATATATGTGACTGACTTCGTCAGTCTTATCTACAACCTCAAAACAGTGTTTTGAGCAGTCTGCGGCTAGCTTCTTAGTTTGCTCTTTGATTTTCATTGAGTATAAGACAAAAGAAACATCTCTCTGGAATGAACATTCAGAGAGGTGTTTTTTGGTTCTTTTGTAAGCTTTGTATTGTTTCTTGACAATGGAGTTATTTTCAGACTTTTCCACAGATTTATAAGAGTGGGAAAATCTCATTAACCTTAGAAATAGTAGCCAACTGAGAGTAAAAGAGTTCTTATAAATTGGATAATTCACAGAAGTTATCCACAGATTGTGGACAAGTTGTGGATAGATATGATTAATTATTGCTATTTGGAGTTTAGGGATTTTTCTTTTTGAAATGATAGTCTATGTAGTAAATATCAAGGGTGAAGTACGCTAATCTTTGTAAACAATACTGTTTCACACTTTTCGAAAATCTCTTCAAACCACATCAGCGTCGCCTTACTCTACTCAAGTATATCCTGTAGCTAGCTTCCTAGTTTGCTCTTTGATTTTGATTGAGTATTACTTGTTGACGCGGAGAGAATTTGAATGTTACTTATTAACTAGGAGGAGAGGGACCTTGGTAGAGAACAGTAGTTAGTCAGAAAAGTTTGGACATTTCATATTGTAATAAAAGCTTTTGTGAATGTAGGAAAGGATTTTTAGTTATTAACAACTTTATCCACAGCTGTGGATAAAGTTGTTAATAAGATGGTATAGTTCAATCTACTAGTACTTCTTTAGAAACGAAGATTTGAGTTTAACTGGCTATAGGTGGATATGGTGTTATTCATCAGGATGAGCTTATACTTCTTCGAAAATCTCTTCAAACCACGTCAGAGTCGCCTTACTCTACTCAAGTACAGCCTGTGGCTAGCTTCCTAGTTGTCTCTTTGATTTTCATTGAGTATTAATCCGTCAGTTTCAAGCTGGGGCAACTAAAAAAATCTGATCATACTAACTCTGAGTTTGGCTACTGGTAGAACTTTGAATCTCTATCTAAATCTGACTTTGGATAGACAACTGCTTGCTAAGGTTCATATTTCAGTTAAAATAAAATATCTTAACAATTCATTTCCTTTTCCGAATAAATAGATAGAGCCAGATAATCTAGTAAACCTAGATTTAAAAATGTGCTATAATGAAAGGAGAAGCAATTTGACTGTACGTCATCCGGGCATCAGCCCAACCAATGATTTGGTTGCTAAGAAAATCTTTAGCAATCCAGAAATCACTTGTCAATTTATCCGCGATATGCTGGACTTACCAGCCAAAAATGTGACCATTTTGGAGGGAAGCAATATTCATGTCTTACCTTCAATGCCTTACTCGGCCCAGGATTTCTATACTAGTATAGACGTCTTAGCGGAGTTGGACAATGGGACACAGGTTATTATTGAAATTCAGGTACATCATCAGAATTTTTTCATCAATCGCCTGTGGGCTTACTTGTGCAGTCAGGTCAATCAAAACCTAGAAAAAATTCGTCAACGAGAAGGTGATACTCATCAGAGTTACAAACACATCGCACCTGTTTACGCTATCGCAATCGTGGACAGCAACTACTTCTCGGATGACTTGGCTTTCCATAGCTTTAGTATGCGCGAGGATACGACAGGTGAGGCCTTAACTATTACAAATAACTGTCAAGAAAACCATCTAGTCAAAATGGCATTCTTGGAACTAAAAAAATACAGAGAAACCAGCAAAGACAAGATTCGCAAGCCATGGTTGGAGTTTTTCGGTAATAAACCCTTTACCCAAGAACCCGAGCGAGCCATCAGTCAGGCAGACCAACTGCTAGACTATAAGAGAAGATGTTTAGTCAACTACGTATGCGCGAAGAACAAGCTTTGTTAGCACAGGACTACGCCTTGGAAACAGCTAGGGCCGAAGGTATTGAACAAGGTATTGAAAAAGGATTAGAGCGTGGAAAAGTTGAAGGACAAATCTTTACCTTTCTAGATTTAGTACGCCAACATGTTTTAACTTCCGAATTTGCGAGTGAGCAATTGGGCATGACTGTCGCTGAGTTTGAGGCGTTGTTGTAAGACCAGCACTAATGGACAAGAAAACCATCTGGTTAAGATGGCATTCTTGGAACTAAAAAAATACAGAGAAACCAGCAAAGATAAGATTCGCAAGTCGTGGTTGGAGTTTTTTGGTAATAAACCCTTTACCCAAGAACCCGAGCGAGCCATCAGTCAGGCAGACCAACTGCTAGACTATAAGAGCTGGTCCGAGGAGGACAGGAAGATGTTTAGTCAACTACGTATGCGCGAAGAACAAGCTTTGTTAGCACAGGACTACGCCTTGGAAACAGCTAGGGCTGAAGGTATTGAACAAGGTCTAGAGCGTGGGAAAATCTTTACATTTCTAGACTTAGTCCACCAACATGTTTTAACTTCCGAATTTGCGAGTGAGCAGTTGGGCATGACTGTCGCAGAGTTTGAGGCCTTGCTATAAATGAGAATGGGGACATGTTATCGAAGTAGGTAGCATGTTTTATTTTTGGCCAATAGTTAACGCTTGTTTTCGTTTTTTAAACTTACTCGAATTATAATTATATATATGCAATATCTTCTACAATCAAGTATAAATCGCACTAAAATACACCAGTATAATATAGCGATTAAATATATATATATATAAGTGTAAAAAAATGCAAAATTAAACTTTCTGAAAATTCACCACTTTCCCAAAAGTTTTTTTTTTTTTGCGAAATTTTGAAGTCGAAAAGTTTGCATATATATTGAAAATAAGATAGAATATGAGTGTAGGTTTCTGCATGCATAAGAGAATATTGCTTATTCGTTTTAAGTAATAAATTTTGTTATGTGGAAGCTAAATCAACTAATTCCAAAAGGAGAAAAAAATGGAACACAAAAACTCCATGAGTCGTGTTGAACGTTTGCACCGTGAAAAGGTCACGCGTTATTCGATTCGTAAATATAGCTTTGGAGCGGCTAGTGTAGCAGTCGCTGCTCTTTTCATGTTCTTAGGTAATGGAGCTGTATCAGCTAATGAGCTAAGCAAACAAGATACACCATCTGTAGAAGCTCCAGCTTTGAACAAAACCCAACTTGAAAGCTACATTTCAGAAATTGAGACAAAACTTTCTAACGGTTCTTACGATAACAAAACGGAAGAAAGTGTTGGAGTATTAAAAGCTGACTTAGAATCTGCAAAAGCTACATTAGCGAACGCAACTACTCAAGCTCAACTAACAGAGGCTTACAATAAACTTGTCACTACAGTAAGCTCAAAATTAAAAAACAAACCTGTAGAGAAAAAAGAAACTCCAGCAGTAGATACTACTGAAGGTAAACCAACTGTAGGTAAAAAAGCAGAAAACACAGAGAAAAACTCTGACTCTAACTCAATCGAAAATACAGGTTCTAAGGACCCACGTAACGGTAAAGAGATGGATGAAGAGAATGCGTTACGTACAGAAACTTCAAAAACTGTAGATAACATTACTTACACTGCAGAGTTTTCAAATGATACTACAAAAGAAATCTATGTTTATAACAAAGAAGAAGCTAATGTAGAATTTAAAATCAACTCATCAACGAACAAAGTAACATACGCTGAAGTAACACAAGCATCAAATCAAAAGTTCAAAACTGTAAATGATACAACTGTAACAGATGGATATGGATATAATTTCAATAAAATCACCACAGAAACAGATACACCATTAACAGTAAGAATGACAGGTCAACCTAATGATACTATCATGGGTAATAGAAACTATACGAAGACGGAAGATCAAAACTTCGCTATGGGTGACCGTTATCTTCGCATAACTGCAAAAGATGGTTCTACAATGTCAACTAATAGTAGTGGTGCAAATGCAGATGGATACTTCAGAATTGTTCTTAAGTCTCAAACATACAAATATAGTATCAAGTTACCAGAATCAAATGCTGATAAAATTGGTGTTAACGATATCAATAGCCTAACACCAGCAGATATTACCAAAATCAAAAACGAAATTAAAATTCAATATTCTGATAAAGCAACTAGAGAAGATGCTCGACTAGCGTCTAAAAAAGGAGAAGTCGTAAATCCTAGATCTTCAGTAGTGAAAGAAATCGCGGTTGCCAACGGAACAGTTACTGTTACGTATAATGATGATTCAGTAGATACTGCTCCAGTTTCAAGTGTTGCACGTACAAACCAAGCACCAACAGTTGAAATTCCTTTCTCTGTAGATGGTAAAAAAGACGTTTATGTATATGCTAATGAAGACTTTGAGCTTCCTATTAAATTTAAAGATGATAGTGGAAAAGTAGCATCAGCAACAATAACCCGCGGTGGAAATGTAGAACAACCACCTAAAGATGCATCAAATCCAAATATTTTAAATAATGAGTTTAATACAACAGTTGAAAAAATTTCAACTGAAACAGTAGCAACAGCTGAGACCCCTGCTATTGTAAAAATTAAAGGTAACATTTCAAAAGACAATTCTGGAATTCCTGCAAGTTCATTCCCTAAAACAGCAGAAGGAGAGCTGAAAATTGTAACTCGCTATGCAACGGCTACCGATACTGATGGTGCCTATATCAAAAATACTGCAACAGAGCAGGCATATGCAAGTGATCCAGGATCATTCACTATCAAATTAAAAGCTCAAACAGCAAAATATGATATTAAAGATCCAGAGACAAAAGTTACTGTAGCAAATGCTAATAATATCACAGAAGACGAGTTTAACCAGATTAAAGACAGTATTAAGATTCAATACTCTACTACAAACCCAGATAAAAATCTTCTTGATAAACAAGGTAAAGCTGTTGATAATCAAGCTGAACGTATTGAAAGTATTACTAGAGAAGGAAATAATGTTGTAGTAACCTATAAAGATGGTTCTAAAGATACAAAAGCATTAGCAGATTTTGTAAACGTAGCTCCAACAGTAGAACTTCCATACTCAAATCAAACCAACAAAGAAATCTATGTTTATTCAGGTGAAAACACTGATTTAACATTCAAAGGTTCAGATGAAAATGAAGTTAAAGATCTTTACCTACGTGGACCTGGAGATGTTAAAGAGAATAACGCGAATAAATATGGATTTACAACAGGTAAAGTTGAAAATGGTGTGGTTACAGGAGAAGGTTCAGTATCTGAAGATAAAAGAACAGCTACTATCAAGATGACTGGCACTACAAACCTTACAGCTGGAAAAGCGTGGACAAGTTTTATCGTTTCTAAAGACAACGATGGTAAACTTTCAAACACTGATTATAGAGCGCTAGATGTAGATAAAAACGCGAAAGAAAAACCAGGGTATGCTCGATTCGTAGTTAAGAATCAAACATCTAAATATGACATTGCAGCTCCAACTGAAAAAGTTGCTGTAGCAGACCCAGCTAAAGTTACAGATGCTGAGTTGGATAAAATCAAAGAAAAACTGCAAATTGAGTACTCTAATAACAATGATGATGCTAACTTAGCTGACAAAAAAGGTAAGACTGTAGATGCTGCAGATGCTAAGACTAAGATTAAATCAGTAGAAAAAGATAACGCTGGAAATCTTGTAGTAACATATACAGATGATTCTACAGATAAAAAACCATTGTCAGACTTTGTAACTCTTGATAAACAACCAGCTATTGAGGCAGTAGAAAAAGCAGCAGAAGCCCAAATTGCTGCCATCAATAACACTCCAAATGCTACTGATGCTGAAAAAACAGCAGCAATCGCAAAAGTAAATGCTGATAAAGAAAAAGCTCTTGCTGAAATTGCAAAACCTGAAGTTACAACAAAAGAAGCAGTAGATGCAGCTAAAACTGCTGGTACTGGAGAAATCGCAAAAGAAAACCCAGTAGCGAAAGAAGCAGCTAAGAAAGCTATTGACGATGCATTGAAAT
>NZ_AJJL01000070.1 GCF_000257905.1 Streptococcus mitis SK579 | reverse complement strand
TAGATAGCTTAAACAATCAACCAACAGTTGATGTTCAATTCTCAGGAGTTGATGCACGATATGTAAAAATTGAATTAAATAAATCTAAAACTCCACTTAGTTTAGCAGAAGTTGAAGTATATCGTTCTGCAAAATCAGGAAAGATTGTAGAAAATAAGAAAACAGAAAACAAAGTTAAAACAGATTATACTGCAGAACTAAATAAATATTTGTTTGGTTTGAATTATGATAAAACAAATATTTTAACTAGACGAGGCGAGGCAATAGAAAATTACACGAATACAAGCACAAAACAACAAGGAAGTGAATTTGTGGTTGTGGAAAAAGTGAAGAAGAACCTTTCTAGTGGTCACGCTGATGTTGCTATTAATGGCAACGGAGATATTTTCCTAGGTGCTTTGTTTAAAGCAAATCAAGACCTTCTAGAAAATAAACCACAACAAATTAGTTTAGATCGTAGCAAAGGTAGAATTAGTGTTGATTTACCAGGAATGGTAGGCGGAGATAGCTATGTAGATGCTAATCCAACTGTAAGTGGTATGCAGGAAGGTGTAAATACCTTGTTAAATCGTTGGCATGAAAAGTATGCTGGGAAGAACCCTGCTCCAGCACGTATGCAGTACGAATCAACTTCTGCTTATAGCATGAATCAATTAAAAGCTAAATTCGGAAGTGACTTTGAAAAAGTTGGAGTTAATCTAAAAATTGATTTTGAAGCTGTCAATAAAGGTGAAAAACAAATTGAGGTAGTTGATTTTAAACAAGTTTACTATACTGCTAACTTTGATGCTCCAAAAAATCCATCAGATGTATTTGCCTCAGGAGTAACAGTTGATCAATTGAAAGCACGTGGAATTGATGAAAATACTCCTCCTGTATATGTATCAAGCGTGTCATACGGACGTCAAATGTATGTTAAGTTTGAAACAACAAGCAAGAGTACCGAGTTGAAAGCAGCAATCAATGCTGTAATCAAAGGTGTGCCTATTAAACCAGAATCTGAATGGGCACGTGTTTTGAAGAATACAACTGTAACAGTTTCCATCGTAGGTGGAAATGCTGATGGCGCTGCACGTGTTGTGACAGGTACAGTAGAAGATTTGAAGAAATTGATTCAAGAAGGAGCTACTTTCAGTACGCAAAACCCTGCTGTTCCAATTTCTTACAAGACTGCATTCTTGAAAGATAATCAAGTAGCTACAATTCAAAGCAATACAGACTACATTGAAACTAAAGTGACTTCATACAAAAATGGTTACCTCAATTTACAACATAAGGGAGCTTACATTGCTCGTTACTATGTTTACTGGGATGAAGTGACTTATGATAAGGATGGCGTTGAAAGTATTCATGCACGTCAGTGGGAGCATAACGGTCAGAACAGAACTGCTGGCTTCCAAACGGAGCTTCAATTTAAAGGAAATGTACGTAACCTACGCGTGAAGATTCAGGAAAAAACAGGTCTTGCTTGGGAACCATGGCGTACTGTTTACAATCGTACAGACCTTCCTCTAGTCCAAAAACGTACCATTATTAATTCAGGTACAACAATCAGACCAAAATACGATGAAAAAGTTGAAAACAACTAATTCTCACTTGTAAAAATAATTAGTTATACTAATGAATTGAACCCCAAAAGTTAGTCCAAATTCTAACTCTTGGGGTGTTTTTCTGTATCTTGTTTTATGAGCAGTTGGCATATAAGTATATAGATATTAATCGTTCTTGTGAATAGCATTATAGATTTATTAGACCCAAGGTAAGAAGACATCTCTTGTTTTTATATTCAAAGCTATAGCGGTTAATATTTAAGGAGACCTTCAAGTTCAAGTAGTCAATAAGAAGAAATTCTCTTGTAGTTTAAGATTTTTTAGGATAGTTATGAATTTAATTCTCGATAAAGGGATCTATTTTAGGAGTCATTTTCTAGCTTTTTTAGGTAACCATCTCCGAATGGACCTCTTGTGATTTGCATTAGTTTACTTTTTCCATAGGGCATAAGGGTGTGTATAGTAGATATATTTATTGGAAAACGTCTATTCTGTGTTTTATTATGGATATATTTACTTCAATTTCTCCTAAACATCGAGTTTTAGCTCATGTTCCTCAAAAAGATGTTTAATGAGGTTAAAATTGTTAAATTTGAGTATAATATCTTGTAAAAAATTCTAAAATCCTATAAAATAAAAAGTGACGGAGGAATTTATGAATGTAAATCAAATTGTACGGATTATTCCTACTTTAAAAGTTAATAATAGAAATTTAAATGAAACCTTTTATATGGAAACCCTCGGTATGAAAGTCTTGTTAGAAGAGTCAGCCTTTCTATCACTAGGGGATCAAACAGGCCTTGAAAAACTTGTTTTAGAAGAAGCTCCAAGTATGCGTTCTCGTAAAGTGGAAGGAAGAAAGAAGCTGGCTAGATTACTTGTCAAGGTGGAAAATCCCTTGGAAATTGAAGCCTTATTAGCTAAAACAGATTCGATTCATCGATTATATAAGGGTCAAAACGGCTACGCTTTTGAAATTTACTCTCCAGAAGATGATTTGATTTTGATTCACGCAGAAGATGACAGAGCAAGTCTAGTAGAAGCAGGAGAAAAGCCTGAATTTCAAACAGATTTGGAATCAATTTCTTTAAGTAAATTTGAGATTTCTATGGAATTACATCTCCCAACTGATATTGAAAGTTTCTTGGAAGTATCTGAAGTTGGGACTTCACTTGATTTTATCCCAGCTCAGGGGCAGGATTTGATGGTAGAAAATACAGTTACTTGGGATTTATCTATGCTCAAGTTCTTGGTCAATGAACTAGATATAGCAAGTCTTCGCAAGAAATTTGAGTCTACCGAATATTTTATTCCTAAGTCTGAAAAATTCTTCCTTGGTAAAGATCGAAATAATGTTGAATTGTGGTTTGAAGAAGTATGAAGTGGACCAAGATTATTAAAAAAATAGAAGAACAAATCGAGGCAGGGATTTATCCCGGAGCCTCTTTTGCGTATTTTAAGGACAATCAATGGACGGAGTTCTATTTAGGACAGAGTGACCCAGAGCATGGCTTACAGACTGAGGTAGGACTAGTTTACGATCTAGCCAGTGTCAGCAAGGTTGTTGGGGTTGGCACAGTTTGTACCTTTTTGTGGGAAAAAGGTCAATTAGATATTGATAGACTGGTAATAGATTTTTTACCTGAGAGTGATTATCCAGACATCACTATTCGCCAGCTCTTGACTCATGCAACAGACCTTGATCCTTTTATTCCTAATCGTGATCTTTTAACAGCCCCTGAATTAAAGAAAGCGATGTTTCATCTCAACAGACGAAGTCAGCCAGCTTTTCTTTATTCGGATGTCCATTTTTTGCTTTTGGGCTTTATTTTGGAAAGAATCTTTAATCAAGATTTGGATGTGATTTTACAAGAACAAGTCTGGAATCTTTGGGAAATGACGGAAACCCAATTTGGCCCTGTTGAGCTTGCTGTTCCAACAGTTAGAGGTGTCGAGGCAGGTCTGGTACATGATCCCAAGGCTCGTCTCCTGGGCAGACATGCTGGTAGTGCTGGTTTATTTTCGACTGTAAAGGATTTACAAATCTTTTTAGAACACTATTTAGCAGATGATTTTGCAAGAGATTTGAGTCAAAATTTTTCTCCTTTGGATGATAAGGAACGTTCTTTGGCATGGAATTTGGAAGGAGATTGGCTAGACCATACGGGTTATACAGGTACCTTTATCATGTGGAATCGTCAGAAGCAAGAAGCGGCCATTTTCCTATCGAATCGTACCTACGAAAAGGATGAGAGGGCTCAATGGATTTTAGACCGTAATCAAGTGATGGACTTGATTCGTAAAGAAGAGTAAGGAGAGACATGTCAAATAGTTTAAAAGGGACTCTATTAACAGTTGTGGCTGGTATTGCTTGGGGTTTGTCAGGAACGAGTGGCCAATACCTGATGGCACACGGAATTTCGGCTTTAGTTTTAACTAACTTACGACTTTTAATCGCTGGCGGGATTCTCATGCTTTTGGCTTATGCTACTGCAAAGGATAAAATGCTGGCCTTCTTAAAGGATAGAAAAAGTTTGCTGTCTCTTCTCATTTTTGCTCTGATTGGACTCTTCCTCAATCAATTTGCCTATCTAACTGCTATTCAGGAAACCAATGCAGGTACCGCGACGGTGCTTCAGTATGTTTGTCCTGTCGGCATTTTAATTTATAGCTGTATCAAGGATAAGGTGGCGCCGACACTGGGAGAGATTATTTCCATCATATTAGCTATTGGAGGGACCTTTCTTATTGCAACCCATGGACAGTTGGATCAGTTATCCATGACACCTGCAGGCCTGTTCTGGGGTCTCTTTTCTGCCTTAACCTATGCACTTTATATCATTTTGCCCATTGCCTTGATTAAGAAGTGGGGGAGTAGTTTGGTTATTGGTGTGGGAATGGTCATAGCTGGTTTAGTCGCCCTTCCTTTTACAGGAGTTCTAGAGGCTACTATCCCAACTAGTCTTGATTTCCTTCTTGCGTTTGCGGGCATTATCCTTATCGGAACTGTCTTTGCCTATACAGCCTTCCTAAAAGGAGCCAGTCTGATAGGACCGGTTAAGTCAAGTTTGCTGGCTTCAATTGAGCCAATCTCTGCGGTTTTCTTTGCCTTCCTAATCATGAATGAACAATTTTATCCCATTGATTTTCTTGGTATGGCAATGATATTAGTTGCTGTAACTCTGATTTCTTTGAAAGATTTACTCTTGGAAAAATAAAAAGACTCTTTGTCGTTCGTGACAGAGAGTTTTTGCCTAGTAATCTAATTGTTTTCAAGATAAAATTCAAAACGTTCGCCTACATATTGACTTTTTACATATTCAAAAGCTGTCCCATCTTCTAGGTAGGAGACCTGAGTCAGTCCAAGAATAGCATGTCCTTTTTCAACTTCCAAATAGTGAGCGATCTTTTCTTTAGCGAGGCGAGCATAAATAGTCTGCTGTGATTTGCCAATACGGTAGCCATATTTTTGCAGGGTTTGGAAGAAATGACTGGTGATTTCTTCTTTTTTAAAGTCCTTAATGAATTTTTCAGGAATAGAAGCAACTTCATAAACCAGGGGGACTTGGTCGGCATAGCGAACACGTTCCATTCGGATAATATTTTCTGTTGGAGAAATTCCTAACTTGGCAACTTCTTGCTCATTTGGAATAGTTCTTCTGTAGGAAATAAGTTGACTGGAAGGAACTTTCCCTTGTGATTTAACAATTTCAGTAAAACTGGTTGTCCCTCGCATCTTTTCTTGTACTCGAGTACTGGACACAAATGTGCCGCTCCCTACCCTGCGTTCCAAAACGCCTTCTTCGACTAAGAGAGATACAGCTTGACGAAGGGTCATGCGGCTGACCTCAAATTGTTCAGCCAAATCTCTTTCACTCGGCAGCCTCTCACCGATGGCCCAACGGTGATCGTCAATATCCTTTTTAATCTGATCATGGATTTTCATATAAGCTGGTAGCATATTTTCACTTCATTTCTATCTTTTCTCTATTGTACCTTAATAAACAAGAAAAAGTCAAACTTCGCCTTGTTTAGTTGGTAATTCGCCCTTATTTGTGATAGAATATTGAAAAAAGATATTTCTTTTGAGAAAGGAAAAAGATGAGCAACATTTCAACTGATTTGCAAGATGTAGAAAAAATTATCGTATTGGACTATGGTAGCCAATACAATCAGCTGATTTCACGCCGTATCCGTGAGATTGGTGTGTTTTCAGAACTAAAAAGCCATAAAATTTCAGCTGCTGAAGTTCGTGAAATCAATCCTGTAGGAATTATCCTTTCAGGTGGACCAAACTCTGTATACGAAGATGGTTCATTCGATATTGACCCAGAAATCTTCGAACTGGGCATTCCTATTTTGGGAATCTGTTACGGTATGCAGTTATTGACCCATAAACTTGGAGGAAAAGTTGTTCCTGCAGGTGACGCTGGAAATCGTGAATATGGTCAATCAACCCTAACTCACACACCATCAGCTCTTTTTGAATCAACACCGGATGAACAGACTGTTTTGATGAGCCATGGTGATGCAGTTACTGAGATTCCTGCTGATTTTGTTCGTACTGGAACATCAGCTGACTGCCCTTATGCGGCCATTGAAAATCCAGACAAACACATTTACGGTATCCAATTCCACCCAGAAGTTCGCCATTCTGTATACGGAAATGATATCCTTCGTAACTTTGCCCTTAACATCTGTAAGGCTAAAGGCGACTGGTCAATGGATAATTTCATCGATATGCAGATTCAAAAAATCCGTGAAACAGTCGGTGATAAACGTGTTCTTCTCGGTCTATCAGGTGGAGTTGACTCTTCAGTTGTTGGTGTTCTTCTTCAAAAAGCAATTGGCGATCAATTGATCTGTATCTTCGTAGACCACGGTCTTCTTCGTAAAGGAGAAGCAGATCAAGTTATGGACATGCTTGGTGGTAAGTTTGGTTTGAATATCGTCAAAGCAGACGCTGCAAAACGCTTCCTTGACAAACTTGCTGGTGTTTCTGACCCTGAACAAAAACGTAAAATCATTGGTAATGAGTTTGTCTATGTCTTTGATGACGAAGCAAGCAAACTCAAAGATGTGAAATTCCTTGCTCAAGGAACTCTTTACACAGACGTGATTGAGTCTGGTACGGATACAGCTCAGACGATCAAGTCACACCACAACGTTGGTGGTCTTCCAGAAGACATGCAGTTTGAATTGATAGAACCACTCAATACTCTTTACAAGGATGAAGTTCGTGCCCTTGGTACAGAGCTTGGCATGCCAGACCACATCGTATGGCGCCAACCATTCCCAGGCCCAGGTCTTGCGATTCGTGTCATGGGTGAAATCACTGAAGAAAAACTAGAAACCGTTCGTGAATCAGATGCTATCCTTCGTGAAGAAATCGCTAAAGCTGGTCTTGACCGCGATATCTGGCAATACTTCACAGTTAATACAGGTGTTCGTTCAGTTGGGGTTATGGGTGACGGTCGTACGTACGACTACACAATTGCAATCCGTGCTATCACCTCTATCGATGGTATGACAGCTGACTTTGCAAAAATTCCTTGGGATGTCCTACAAAAAATCTCAGTACGTATCGTAAACGAAGTGGATCATGTGAACCGTATCGTCTACGATATTACAAGTAAACCACCTGCAACCGTTGAGTGGGAATAGTCGTTTAAGGACTAGATTATTCCATGTAGTTTAATTAGCCAGTATCTTTGGATACTGGTTTTTACTTTATCGGCTCTTTTTACTACTTGTTTCAACTGCTGAAAGATTAGAATTGTCAAAACAATCTGTCCAGGCTTGATTTTATGGCTTATTTACTATAAAATGAGAAGGAAAAACGTCAAACTTTTATATTGCAAATAGGAGAAAACATGACAAAAACATTAAAACGTCCTGAGGTTTTATCACCTGCAGGGACTTTAGAGAAGCTAAAGGTAGCTGTTCAGTATGGAGCAGATGCTGTCTTTATCGGTGGTCAGGCCTATGGTCTTCGTAGCCGTGCTGGAAACTTTACCTTTGAACAGATGGAAGAAGGTGTTCAGTTTGCGGCTAAGTACGGTGCCAAGGTCTATGTAGCTGCCAACATGGTTATGCACGAAGGAAATGAAGCTGGTGCCGGTGAGTGGTTCCGTAAACTGCGTGATATCGGAATCGCGGCAGTTATCGTGTCTGATCCTGCCTTGATTATGATTGCAGCGACAGAAGCGCCTGGTCTTGAAATCCACCTCTCTACCCAAGCCAGTGCCACTAACTATGAAACGCTTGAGTTCTGGAAAGAATTGGGCTTGACTCGTGTCGTTTTGGCGCGTGAGGTTTCGATGGAAGAATTAGCTGAAATCCGCAAACGTACTGATGTAGAAATTGAAGCCTTTGTCCACGGAGCCATGTGTATTTCTTACTCTGGTCGTTGTACTCTTTCAAACCACATGAGTATGCGTGATGCTAACCGTGGTGGTTGCTCTCAGTCTTGTCGTTGGAAATACGACCTTTACGATATGCCATTTGGTCAAGAACGCAAGAGCTTGAAAGGTGAAATTCCTGAAGAATTTTCAATGTCAGCCGTTGATATGTCTATGATTGACCATATTCCAGATATGATTGAAAATGGAGTGGACAGTCTTAAGATTGAAGGGCGTATGAAGTCTATTCACTACGTATCAACAGTAACCAACTGCTATAAGGCGGCTGTGGATGCATATCTTGAAAGTCCTGAAAAGTTTGAAGCTATTAAACAAGATTTAGTGGACGAAATGTGGAAGGTTGCTCAACGTGAATTGGCAACAGGTTTCTACTACGGTACACCATCTGAAAATGAGCAGTTGTTTGGTGCTCGCCGTAAAATTCCTGAGTACAAGTTTGTTGCTGAAGTCGTTTCTTATGATGATGCGACACAAACAGCAACTATTCGTCAACGTAACGTTATTAACGAAGGAGACCAAGTTGAATTTTATGGCCCAGGTTTCCGTCATTTTGAAACTTATATCGAAGATTTGCACGATGCAAAAGGAAATAAGATCGACCGCGCTCCAAATCCAATGGAACTCTTGACAATCAAGGTTCCACAATCTGTTCAAGCAGGAGACATGGTTCGTGCATTAAAAGAAGGACTAATCAATCTCTATAAAGAAGATGGAACTAGTGTCACAGTTCGAGCTTAATAAGCATGCAGGAGATGAACGATTTCTAGTTGCTTTCCCTTTAATTTTACTAATTAAAAGAAAAGAAGTTCAAGAAAATATATTTATTTCCATCCGAGATTTTATCTCGGATTTTTTTCATTACTTTTCAGAAAGACCTAGATAATGGACGGATTTATTACAATTTTTTTCCAAAGATTTCTATATAATAGACTCAAAAATAGTAAAATTGTAAATAATTTTCATTAAACGCTTTCAACGTAAGTAAAAAGTTGACAAATCCAATTTTTAGGACTAAACTAAGTAAGTAAATTTTAATTAAAAGGAGAATTCGTCATGAATTTAACATTTTTCGGTCTATGTCTTGCCTGTATGGGTGTGTCTCTTGGTGAGGGGTTGTTGATGAATGGTTTGTTGAAATCAGTAGCTCGCCAACCAGATATTATCGCTGAGTTTCGTAGTCTGATGTTTTTAGGGGTTGCCTTTATTGAAGGAACTTTCTTCGTAACTCTTGTCTTCTCATTTATTATTAAATAACGAAATATAAATTGGAGAAGGGAGAATGTTAGATGGAAGAAAGTATCAATCCAACCATCAATATTGGTCCTGTTACCTTTGATTTAACTTTGACAGCATTAACCTTGCTGTCTGTGTTTCTGATTTTTGCATTTATCTATTGGGCAAGTCGTAATATGACATTGAAACCCAAAGGTAAACAAAATGTACTAGAGTATCTCTATGATTTTGTAATTGGATTTACAGAACCTAACCTCGGTTCCCACTACATAAAAGATTACTCACTCTTTTACTTATGTTTATTTCTTTTTATGGTCATCGCCAATAATCTTGGTTTGATGGCTAAACTTCAAACAACAGATGGGACAAACCTTTGGACATCGCCAACTGCAAATCTTTCATTTGACCTTGTCTTGTCGTTCTGTATTATTGTGATGGCGCACATTGAGGGGATTCGTCGTCGTGGGATTAAACAATACCTAAAAAGTTTTGTAACTCCTGCATTTATGACACCGATGAATCTACTTGAAGAATTCACGAATTTCCTTTCTCTTGCTTTGCGGATTTTTGGGAATATCTTTGCAGGTGAAGTAATGACAAGCTTGCTTATCTTACTTTCACATCAGGCTATTTTTTGGTATCCAGTCGCATTTGGGGCAAACTTAGTTTGGACTGCATTTTCCGTGTTCATTTCTTGTGTACAAGCCTATGTCTTTACACTATTATCCTCTATGTACCTAGGAAATAAAATTAATGATGAAGAGTAGAAAGGAGTAACTGATGCACGTAACAGTAGGTGAATTAATTGGTAATTTTATTTTAATCGCTGGCTCTTTTATCCTTTTGCTAGTCTTGATTAAAAAATTTGCATGGTCTAATATTACAGGCATTTTCGAAGAAAGAGCTGAAAAAATTGCTTCAGATATTGATAGAGCTGAAGAAGCCCGTCAAAAAGCAGAAGTATTGGCTCAAAAACGCGAAGATGAATTGGCTGGTAGCCGTAAAGAAGCTAAGACAATCATTGAGAATGCGAAAGAAACAGCTGAGAAAAGTAAAGCTAGTATTTTAGCAGATGCTAAACTAGAAGCAGGACGCTTAAAAGAAAAAGCAAACCAAGAAATTGCTCAAAACAAAGCTGAAGCTTTACAAAGCGTTAAGGGTGAGGTAGCAGATTTGACAATCAGCTTGGCTGGTAAAATCATCTCACAAAACCTTGATGGTCATGCCCATAAAGAACTCATTGATCAGTATATCGATCAGCTAGGAGAAGCTTAATGGACAAGAAAACAGTAAAGGTAATTGAAAAATACAGCATGCCTTTTGTCCAATTGGTACTTGAAAAAGGAGAAGAAGACCGTATTTTTTCAGACTTGACTCAAATCAAGCAAGTTGCTGAAGAAACAGGTTTACCTTCTTTTTTAAAAAAAGTGGCAGTAGACGAGTCTGACAAGGAAAAAACAATTGCTTTCTTCCAAGACTCTGTGTCACCTTTATTGCAAAACTTTATCCAGGTTCTTATCTACAACCACAGAGCAAATCTTTTTTATGATATGCTTGTTGATTGCTTGAACCGACTTGAAAAAGAAACAAATCGATTTGAAGTGACGATTACTTCAGCTCATCCTTTAACAGATGAACAGAAGAGTCGCTTGCTCCCTTTGATTGAGAAAAAAATGTCTCTGAAAGTAAGGAGTGTAAAAGAACAAATCGATGAAAGTCTCATTGGTGGTTTTGTCATTTTTGCCAATCACAAGACAATTGATGTGAGTATTAAACAACAACTTAAAGTTGTTAAAGAAAATTTGAAATAGAAAGTGGTGTTCTTTTGGCAATTAACGCACAAGAAATCAGCGCTTTAATTAAGCAACAAATTGAAAATTTCAAACCCAATTTTGATGTGACTGAAACAGGTGTTGTAACCTATATCGGGGACGGTATCGCGCGTGCTCACGGCCTTGAAAATGCCATGAGTGGAGAGTTGTTGATTTTTGAAAACGGCTCTTATGGTATGGCTCAAAACTTGGAGTCAACAGATGTCGGTATTATCATCCTTGGTGACTTTACAGATATCCGTGAAGGCGATACAATCCGCCGTACAGGTAAAATCATGGAAGTCCCAGTAGGTGAAAGTTTGATTGGTCGTGTTGTGGACCCACTTGGTCGTCCAGTTGACGGTCTTGGAGAAATCCACACAGATAAAACTCGTCCAGTTGAAGCGCCCGCTCCTGGTGTTATGCAACGTAAGTCTGTCTCAGAACCATTGCAAACTGGTTTGAAAGCTATTGACGCCCTTGTACCGATTGGTCGTGGTCAACGTGAGTTGATTATCGGTGACCGTCAGACAGGGAAAACAACTATTGCGATTGATACAATCTTGAACCAAAAAGGTCAAGATATGATCTGTATCTATGTCGCGATTGGACAAAAAGAATCAACAGTTCGTACGCAAGTAGAAACACTTCGTCAGTACGGTGCCTTGGACTACACAATCGTTGTGACTGCCTCTGCTTCACAACCATCTCCATTGCTTTTCCTAGCTCCTTATGCTGGGGTTGCCATGGCGGAAGAATTTATGTACCAAGGTAAGCATGTTTTGATCGTTTATGATGATCTTTCAAAACAAGCGGTAGCTTATCGTGAATTGTCTCTCTTGCTTCGTCGTCCTCCAGGTCGTGAAGCCTTCCCAGGGGATGTTTTCTACCTTCACAGCCGTTTGCTTGAGCGCTCAGCTAAAGTTTCTGATGAACTTGGTGGTGGATCAATTACAGCCCTACCATTTATCGAGACACAAGCAGGAGATATCTCTGCCTATATCGCAACCAACGTGATTTCTATCACTGATGGACAAATCTTCCTTGGTGATGGTCTCTTCAATGCGGGTATTCGTCCAGCCATCGATGCGGGTTCATCTGTATCACGTGTAGGTGGTTCTGCGCAAATCAAAGCTATGAAGAAGGTTGCTGGTACACTTCGTATCGACCTTGCTTCATACCGTGAGTTGGAAGCCTTCACTAAGTTTGGTTCTGACTTGGATGCAGCAACACAGGCTAAGTTGAACCGTGGACGTCGTACAGTTGAAGTCTTGAAACAACCTGTTCACAAACCATTACCTGTTGAGAAACAAGTAACCATTCTCTATGCTTTGACACATGGTTTCTTGGATACTGTTCCAGTAGATGACATTGTTCGTTTCGAGGAAGAGTTCCATGCCTTCTTTGACGCTCAACATCCAGAGATTTTAGAAACCATTCGTGATACAAAAGACTTGCCAGAAGAAGCAGTCTTGGATGCTGCGATTACAGAGTTTCTCAATCAAACCAGCTTCCAATAAGAATAGAGGTGTCAGATGGCAGTATCTCTAAATGATATTAAAACAAAAATCGCCTCAACAAAAAATACGAGTCAAATCACTAATGCCATGCAAATGGTCTCAGCTGCTAAGCTTGGTCGCTCTGAAGAAGCTGCTCGCAACTTCCAAGTTTACGCTCAGAAAGTGCGTAAACTTTTGACAGATATCCTTCATGGTAATGGAGCTGGTGGTTCAACCAATCCGATGTTGATTAGCCGTCCAGTGAAGAAGACAGGCTATATCGTCATTACTTCAGATCGCGGTTTGGTTGGAGGGTATAATTCTTCTATTCTGAAAGCCGTTATGGAGTTGAAAGAAGAATACCACCCAGACGGTACAGGTTTTGAAATGATCTGTATCGGTGGAATGGGAGCTGATTTCTTTAAGGCTCGTGGTATTCAACCACTTTATGAACTACGTGGCTTGGCAGACCAACCTAGCTTTGATGAAGTTCGTAAGATCATTTCAAAAACTGTTGAAATGTACCAAAATGAACTTTTTGATGAACTCTATGTCTGCTACAATCACCATGTCAATACGCTAACCAGTCAAATGCGTGTGGAACAAATGCTTCCGATTGTTGACTTGGATCCAAATGAAGCGGATGAAGAGTACAGCTTGACTTTTGAATTGGAAACCAGTCGAGAAGAAATTTTGGAGCAGTTATTGCCTCAGTTTGCAGAAAGTATGATTTACGGTGCTATTATCGATGCCAAGACAGCTGAAAATGCTGCTGGTATGACAGCCATGCAAACAGCGACTGATAATGCTAAGAAAGTCATCAATGATTTGACAATTCAGTATAACCGTGCCAGACAGGCGGCGATTACACAAGAAATTACAGAAATCGTAGCAGGAGCTAGTGCCTTAGAATAGGCTTTAGTTCAGCTCGTATGAAAATGAACTTAGGACCTAGTAGAACTAGGAACCGATAGTATCTTATATAGAATAGGAGAAGGAGATGAGTTCAGGTAAAATTGCTCAGGTTATTGGACCCGTTGTAGACGTTTTGTTTGCAGCAGGGGAAAAACTTCCTGAGATTAACAATGCACTTGTCGTCTACAAAAATGACGAAAGAAAAACAAAAATCGTCCTTGAAGTAGCCTTGGAGTTGGGAGATGGTATGGTTCGTACTATCGCCATGGAATCAACAGATGGTTTGACTCGT
Source organism: Streptococcus mitis SK579 (assembly GCF_000257905.1). Lineage (GTDB taxonomy): Bacteria > Bacillota > Bacilli > Lactobacillales > Streptococcaceae > Streptococcus > Streptococcus mitis_L. The sequence goes on along the minus strand of NZ_AJJL01000070.1, from coordinate 58,040 downwards.
GGAATGGAAGTATTGGACACAGGTCGTCCAATCTCTGTACCAGTAGGTAAAGAAACTTTGGGACGTGTCTTCAACGTTTTGGGAGATACCATTGACTTGGAAGCTCCTTTTACAGAAGATGCAGAGCGTCAGCCAATTCATAAAAAAGCTCCAACTTTTGATGAGTTGTCTACCTCTTCTGAAATCCTTGAAACAGGGATTAAGGTTATCGACCTTCTTGCCCCTTACCTTAAAGGTGGGAAGGTTGGACTTTTCGGTGGTGCCGGAGTTGGTAAAACTGTCTTGATCCAAGAATTGATTCACAACATTGCCCAAGAACACGGTGGTATCTCAGTATTTACTGGTGTTGGGGAACGTACTCGTGAGGGGAATGACCTTTACTGGGAAATGAAAGAATCAGGTGTTATCGAGAAAACAGCCATGGTATTTGGTCAGATGAATGAGCCACCAGGAGCACGTATGCGTGTTGCCCTTACTGGTTTGACAATCGCTGAATACTTCCGTGATGTAGAAGGCCAAGACGTGCTTCTCTTTATCGATAATATCTTCCGTTTCACTCAGGCTGGTTCAGAAGTATCTGCCCTTTTGGGTCGTATGCCATCAGCCGTTGGTTACCAACCAACACTTGCTACGGAAATGGGTCAATTGCAAGAACGTATCACATCAACCAAGAAAGGTTCTGTAACCTCTATCCAGGCTATCTATGTGCCAGCGGATGACTATACTGACCCAGCGCCAGCAACAGCCTTCGCTCACTTGGATTCAACAACAAACTTAGAACGTAAGTTGGTACAATTGGGTATCTACCCAGCCGTTGATCCACTTGCTTCAAGCTCACGTGCCTTGGCACCTGAAATCGTTGGAGAAGAGCACTATGCAGTTGCTGCTGAAGTAAAACGCGTTCTTCAACGTTACCATGAATTGCAAGATATCATTGCCATCCTTGGTATGGATGAGCTTTCTGATGAAGAAAAGACCTTGGTTGCTCGTGCCCGTCGTATCCAGTTCTTCTTGTCACAAAACTTCAACGTTGCGGAACAATTTACTGGTCAGCCTGGTTCTTATGTTCCAGTTGCTGAAACTGTACGTGGCTTTAAGGAAATCCTTGATGGTAAACATGACCAGTTACCAGAAGATGCCTTCCGTGGTGTAGGTTCTATCGAAGATGTGATTGCAAAAGCTGAAAAAATGGGATTTTAAGAGGTGATCTATGGCTCAGTTAACTGTCCAGATCGTGACACCAGATGGTCTCGTCTATGATCACCATGCCAGCTATGTATCAGTTCGAACTCTGGATGGTGAGATGGGGATCTTGCCACGACATGAAAATATGATTGCGGTTTTAGCAGTTGATGAAGTAAAGGTAAAACGTATTGATGATGAAGATCACGTGAACTGGATTGCAGTAAACGGAGGCGTTATTGAAATTGCAAATAACACCATCACAATCGTTGCTGATTCTGCAGAACGTGCTCGTGATATCGATGTTAGCCGTGCAGAACGTGCTAAGCTTCGTGCGGAGCGCGAAATCGAAGAAGCCCACGAAAAACACTTGATTGACCAAGAGCGTCGTGCTAAGATTGCTTTGCAACGTGCTATTAATCGTATCAATGTCGGAAAAAGACTATAAGAAAAAATGAACTTGAGTTACCAAGTTCATTTTTTATGTTTTCTTAAGGAGCAAAACTGATGCAGACCGCTTCTGGTACATGGAAGTCGTTAGAAAGTTCTGCTAGACGACCAGTTTCAGGATTGCGTTTAAAGACGGTTGCGTTGTCAGAGTCTTGATGGACAGCAATGACAAATTCTTGGTCTGGTGTCAAATCAAAATCACGTGGAGTCTGACCATGAGTCGGAACGATTTCTAACAACTCTAAGCTACCGTCTGCAAGAATTGTATATACTGCGATAGAATCATGGCCACGGTTAGAAGCGTAGAGGTATTTACCATCTTTAGAGAGACGAATAGCAGCAGTACCATTAAAGCCTTCATAACCGTCTGGTAGAGTTGAAATGACCTGCATGCGTTCAAATTCGCCAACACCATCGTAAATTAAAACCTCGATAGTGCTATTGAGTTCACAAATCAGATAAGCGATTTTATAGTGGTTATGGAAAATGATATGGCGTGAGCCTGCTCCTGGCTGGCTGTGATAGGTATAGAGTTTAGATAATTTCCCTTCTTGATCAAGGTCATAAGTGATGACTTGGTCAGTTCCCAAGTCGCAGGTCACTAGATAGTGGTCAGGTGTTAAGTCTGTAAAGTGAACATGGGGTGAAGCTTGATTTTCGTGTGGACCTTGGCCACTGTGTTGATCCACATCACTAAGTAGAAGACGACCATCTTCCTGACGTTTATAAACAAGGACCTGCCCCTTGTGGTAGTTTGCCGCGTATACTAAATCGCGCTTTTCATCCACAGCAACATAACAGTGGGGAGCTCCTTCTTCCACGACATGATTTAATAAGGTTCCATCAGTTTGATAGGCTGCAATGCCCCCCTTATCATCTTGACTACCAACAGTGTATAAATGTTGGTGCTGGTCAAAGGCAAGGTAGGTTGGACTTGGCTCAGCTGCAAAAAGTTCTAGATTTGAAAGCTGCCCAGTTTCTGTATCGAAGTCTGCCTTGTAAATCCCTTGGGAAATACGACGTGTGTAAGTTCCAAAATAAACAGTTTCTTTCATAACTTTACCTCTATAATAAAGATAAGACTATTATATCACAAAAATTGTAGTTGGAGGAACTCTATAACACATCAGGTGAGTATAATAAAATATTAAATTTAGCTTGATTTCCTTTTGAAAAGTGCTATAATAAATCTATGAAATTATCAAAGGAGTTTGACTATGAAAAAACGAGTTTTTTTAGCGGCCGGAATTGCCGTTTTGTCTACTGCTGTTCTAGCGGCATGTTCATCTGGTAATGGGAATAAGGAAGCAACTAAACCAGTTACTTATGCCTATGTATTTTCATCAGATCCTGCGACTCTGGATTATACAGTTTCTGCGAATAAGGGTACAAAACAGATTACTGGTAATGTCATTGATGGACTACTAGAAAATGATCAATACGGGAATCTAGTACCATCAGTTGCAGAAGATTGGACTGTATCCAAAGATGGTTTAACCTATACCTACAAAATTCGTCAGGGTATCAAGTGGTATACCAATGAAGGCGAAGAATATGGAGAAATTAAGGCTCAGGACTTTGTAACTGGTCTGAAGCATGCGGCAGATAAGAAATCACAGGCCCTATATTTGGTACAGGGATCAATCAAAGGATTGGATGACTATGTAAATGGGAAAACAACGGATTTTTCTAGTGTTGGTGTAAAAGCAACAGACGATTATACTGTTGTTTATACTTTGAATCATCCAGAATCTTTCTGGAATTCAAAAACAACAATGGGAGTCCTTGCACCAGTCAATGAAGACTTTTTAGCTTCTAAAGGAGATGACTTTGGTAAGCCAACGGATGTAACGAGCATTCTATATAATGGGCCTTATCTCCTCAAAGGTCTTACATCTAAGTCTTCTATAGAAATGACCAAAAATCAAAACTACTGGGATAAACAAAATGTCTTTATTGATGATATCAAGTTCTCCTTCTTTGATGGTCAAGATGCAGACTCCCTAGGACGTGGTTTTGATGAGGGACATTATCCAGCTGCACCTCTCTTTAAAAACTCTGCCAATTATGAACGTCTAAAAGAAAAGTACAAGGATAATATTGTATATGGTCAACAAAGAGGTGGCGTATTCTATATGTCTACTAATATTGATCGTGTGTCATACAATCATACTGCTAAAACAAGTGATGCAGAGAAATCATCTACTAAGAAAGCCTTGTTAAACAAAGATTTCCGTCAAGCTTTGGCTTTTGCGGCAGATCGTAAAGCAGCTATTTCTCAAGTATTTGGTGATGAAGTAGGACCTCGTAAGTTACGTACAAGTTTCACTCCTCCAACATTTGTACAAGTAGGAGATCAAACATTTGGTCAAGTTACTAAGACAGAATTGGATAAATTGGATAATGTCTGGAAAGATGTTAGTCTGGATGATGCCCAAGATTCACTTCATAATGTAGACAAGGCTAAAGCTAAATTTGAAGTTGCTAAGAAAACTCTTCAAGCTGATGGAGTACAGTTCCCAATTCATTTAGATTTGCCAATTTCTTCATCAAGCCCAGATTTTATTCGTCAGGTTCAGTCTTATAAACAATCCATTGAGGAAGCCTTAGGCTCTGACAATGTAGTTGTTGATATTCAACAAGTTTCTGATGACGAATTGAGCGGTATGACTGTTCTAGCTACCTCCAATACAAATACTGACTGGGATATTAATGCAGTCAGTGGTTGGAGTCCAGACTTTGCAGATCCATCAACCTATTTAGATGTATTTGATCCAACTTCAGGTCCAAGTCTCCTCAGCTCTCTTGGTGTAGCACCAGGAACAGACAATCCAGTCATTAAAACAGTTGGATTGGATAAATACAAAGAATTGATTGATGATGCAAATAGTGAGAAAACAGACCTTCAAAAACGTTATTCCAAATATGCTAAGGCTCAAGCTTGGTTGTCAGATAGTGCACTTGTTATTCCAGGATACTCTGACGGTGCTCAAATGCTAGTGACGAAAAATGTTCCTGGCAGCGGTGCAGGCGGCTGGGTAGGTGATAAGACTAATGAACATAGTTATAAATATCTGAAAATTCAAGATAAGATTGTCACTTCTAAAGAAATGGATGAGTTCCGCAAGAAATTTGCTGATGAAAAAGCCAAATCAAACGCGGATTATCAGAAGAACTTAGACCGTCATATTCAAGACTAATCGAATCTCCTCTTTTGAGGAGATTTTTTATGTCGCTGTCTCCATGTAAGCATTTTAAAAAAGAGTTATTTTGACCTAAAAATGGTATAATGAGAGAACGACAGAAAGGAATTATATATGGAACAAAAAGAGAAACATTTTAGCCTATCTTGGTTTTTCAAGTGGTTTTTGGACAACAAGGCCATTACGGTATTTTTGGTAACCTTATTATTGGGATTGAATCTTTTTATTTTAAGTAAGATTAGTTTTCTATTTTCACCTGTTTTAGACTTTTTGGCAGTCGTGATGCTGCCAGTTATTCTATCTGGTTTACTATATTATTTATTAAATCCTATTGTTGATTGGATGGAGAAGCATAAGATTAATCGCGTTATAGCTATTAGTATTGTCTTTGTCATCATCGCCCTCTTTATCATTTGGGGCTTGGCAGTAGCTATTCCAAATCTGCAGCGTCAGATCTTAACATTTGCAAGAAATGTACCAATCTATCTCGAAGATGCAGACAGAGTTATTAATGATTTGGTCACCAAGCGTTTGCCAGATGATTTCAGACCTCAATTAGAGCAAGTTTTAACAAACTTCTCTAGTCAGGCTACAGTTTGGGCAAGTAAGGTTTCATCTCAGGCAGTCAATTGGGTGAGCGCCTTTATTAGTGGGGCATCTCAAGTGATTGTTGCCTTGATTATCGTTCCTTTCATGCTCTTTTATCTCTTGCGTGATGGGAAAGGCTTGCGTCACTATTTGACCCAATTCATGCCAACGAAATTGAAAGAACCTGTTGGACAAGTTTTATCTGATGTGAATCAACAGTTGTCCAATTATGTTCGAGGGCAAGTAACAGTAGCCATTATTGTAGCAGTAATGTTTATGATCTTCTTTAAGATCATTGGTCTACGCTATGCAGTTACGCTGGGGGTTACTGCCGGTATTTTAAATCTGGTTCCTTATCTTGGTAGCTTCCTAGCCATGCTTCCTGCTCTAGTATTGGGCTTGATTGCTGGTCCAGTCATGCTTTTGAAAGTAGTGATTGTCTTTATCGTAGAACAAACTATTGAAGGTCGTTTTGTCTCTCCATTGATTTTGGGAAGTCAATTAAACATCCATCCCATTAATGTTCTCTTTGTCTTGTTAACTTCAGGCTCCATGTTTGGTATTTGGGGAGTCTTGCTTGGTATTCCAGTTTATGCCTCTTCTAAAGTTGTCATTTCAGCGATTTTTGAATGGTATAAGGTAGTTAGTGGCCTATATGAACTAGAGGGTGAGGAAGTCAAGAGTGAACAATAGTCAACAGATGTTACAGGCTTTAGAAGAGCAAGATTTAACCAAGGCTGAGCATTATTTCGTCAAAGCTTTAGAAAATGATCCAAATGACCTTCTGTATGAGTTAGCCACCTATCTAGAAGGAATTGGTTTCTATCCTCAGGCCAAGGAAATTTACCTGAAAATCGTAGAGGAATTTCCAGAGGTTAACCTTAATCTAGCAGCTATTACTAGTGAGGATGGTAAAATCGAAGAAGCCTTTGCTTATCTAGAGGAAATACAAGCTGATAGTGACTGGTATGTTTCAGCTTTGGCACTTAAAGCAGACCTTTACCAGCTGGAAGGTTTGACAGATGTAGCGCGTGAGAAATTATTGGAGGCCTTGACTTACTCAGAAGATCCTCTCTTGATATTGGGATTAGCAGAGTTGGATAGTGAGTTGGAAAATTATCAAGAGGCCATTCAAGGCTATGCCCAGTTAGATAATCGCTCGATTTATGAGCAAACGGGCATTTCTACCTATCAACGGATTGGATTTGCCTATGCCCAGTTAGGGAAATTTGAAACAGCTTCAGAGTTTTTAGAAAAAGCTCTGGAGTTAGAATATGATGATTTAATAGCTTTTGAGTTAGCCAGTCTTTACTTTGACCGAGAAGAATACCAAAAGGCTGTCCTCTACTTTAAGCAGCTTGATACCATTTCTCCTGACTTTGAAGGCTATGAATATGGTTATAGTCAGGCCTTGCATAAGGAACATCAAGTTCAAGAAGCCCTGCGTATCGCTAAGCAAGGCCTAGAGAAAAATCCCTTTGAAACTCGTCTCTTACTGGCTGCTTCACAATTTTCTTATGAATTGCATGATGCTAGTGGTGCAGAAAATTACCTCCTTACTGCAAAAGAAGACGCTGAGGATACGGAAGAAATCTTACTCCGTTTAGCTACTATTTATCTAGAACAGGAACGTTATGAGGATATTCTAGACTTACAAAGTGATGAGCCAGAAAACCTATTGACCAAGTGGATGATTGCCCGTTCCTATCAAGAGATGGACTATTTGGATACTGCCTACGATCATTATCAAGAGTTAGCAGGAGATTTGAAGGACAATCCAGAGTTTCTGGAACACTATATCTATCTCTTGCGTGAATTGGGATACTTTGAGGAAGCAAAGGTCAATGCTCAATCTTACTTAAAACTGGTTCCAGATGATGTTCAAATGCAAGAATTGATTGAGAGATTATAACACTAAGTCTGGGAGAAAACTCAATTTCAATAGAAAATCAAGTAAATTTTCCTACAATAAAACGCATAATATCAAGTTTTTTGAACACCTGATACTATGCGTTTTTGTGATCGCAAAGACTTTTTATCCAGTCTCATCTTATAGTATATTGAAATAGAAATTGAACAAATTGATTAAGGAATTTAAAGCAATTCTAGAAATATTTCAGAAGCGATATTGTACGATTCTAGATTCAAATTACCTTATCATTTTTTATAGATATGATTTTATTGAATTGTTTTAAAAAAGAAAAAGCTTATATAAGTTTCAGATAGTGATTCAAACTTTGTCTCTAAAAAACCTGAGGTCATTGTTGCTAGAAATGGTAATAAAAAGTTTATTGATTTTGAATTAGGATGAGTCAAAAGGAATTTTAAAGCATTTTTTTGTTATAATTAATTGAAGAATCATTGATATAAAAGGAGAAAAAATATGACTTTCGAAGAAATGCTGCCTGGGTTAAAGGCTAAGAAAAAATATGTTCGTACTGGTTGGGGAGGGGCTGAAAACTATGTCCAACTCTTTGATACTATTGAACAAAACGGGATTGCACTTGAAGTGACGCCCTATTTCCTAATCAACGTGTCTGGAGAAGGAGAAGGTTTTTCCATGTGGAGTCCGACACCTTGTGATGTTTTGGCGACGGATTGGGTAGAAGTGCATGACTAAATGTGTACTCATTACAGGCGTGAGTTCAGGCATTGGATTGGCTCAGGCTCGACTCTTTTTAGAGAAGGACTATCAAGTTTATGGAGTGGACCAAGGTGAAAATCCACTCTTAAAGGGTGATTTCCACTTTTTACAGAGAGATTTGACCTTGGACTTGGAGCCTATTTTTGATTGGTGTCCTCAGGTTGATGTTTTGTGCAATACTGCTGGAGTTTTGGATGATTATAAACCACTGTTGGAACAGACAGCGCAGGAAATTCAAGAAATTTTTGAAATTAACTACGTGACTCCTGTTGAGTTGACTCGATTTTATTTGACACAAATGTTGGAAAATAAAAAGGGAATCATCATCAATATGTGCTCTATTGCTTCTAGCCTAGCAGGTGGCGGTGGACACGCCTATACTTCTTCGAAGCACGCCTTGGCTGGATTTACCAAGCAGTTGGCTCTAGACTATTCTGAAGCTGGGATTCAGGTCTTTGGGCTTGCTCCAGGAGCAGTCAAGACAGCTATGACTGCTGCGGACTTTGAGCCAGGTGGATTAGCAGACTGGGTGGCTAGTGAAACACCCATCAAACGCTGGATTGAACCAGAGGAAGTGGCAGAAGTCAGTCTCTTTTTGGCCAGTGGAAAGGCATCTGCCATGCAGGGACAAATTCTGACAATAGATGGTGGCTGGTCTTTGAAGTAGGAGGAGTTGGATGGAAATCAAAAATCATTTTGGAGTCTATGCTGTTTGCTATAAACATGGTTACCTTCTTTGTATTCAAAAAACAGCAGGTCCCTACAAAAATAGGTTAGACCTTCCCGGTGGAAGTCAGCAACTTGGAGAAGGACTGACGGAAACGCTAACTAGAGAAGTTATGGAAGAGACGGGATTTACTGTTAGAAGCTACTCTAATCCTCGAATCTACGATGTTTTCGTCAGGGAAGAGTTAAAAAATTTTATGGTTCACCATGTCATAGCCTTGTATGATGTTGAAATGAATGAGAGTGCACCTCAAGTTACGATTTCGGAAGCTGTGTCTGAAGGTGCGAATGATTCACTTGGATATATTTGGATGGATATTCAAGAGATCACAGAAGAAAATGCATCGCCATTAGTCTTGAAGGTTAAGTCTGAATTATTAGGATTTCCAGAACTTGACAAGACTTCTTACATGAATTGGAAGGTGAATGATGAGGAAGCAACTTGCTCTTAGTGGAGAAAAACTTGATGAAAAAGTTTACCCACAACTATTTCATCATGTTGGCATGATTCGTGGGGAATATTTGTTGAGAGAGCTTAATCAAAACATCATATTAGCAAGTTGTCAGCAATTTGTAAAAGATTATCTAGAGACTATCTGCTCCCTGTACTCAGATGAAGAAGTTTGGTATCGTTTTTCTGAATTAACAAATACAGAAGCTAATTGTCTAAAGGGGACTAAAGAGTATTTTGATGAAAATCATCCCTTATTTGGATATAGAGGAACTAGGCGTTTGCTGGAGTGTCTGGATGAATTTCAGGCTGAAGCACATGTCGTTACAGAAGTTTATCAAAACAATCCCAATCTATCTGTTATCTTTCCCTTTGTCAATGATGCTGAGCAGTTAAAGCAAGCTATTAGAGTATTGCGTCAGCAGGGTTTTACTGGGAAAATTGCCACGATGATTGAATTACCGTCAGCGTATTTTGACTTGGATAGGATACTGGAAACGGGCATTTCAAAGATTGTAGTTGGAATGAATGATTTGACTTCTTTTGTTTTTGCGACTGTGAGAAACAGTCAATGGCATGATATGGAAAGTTCAATTATGTTAGATATGTTAATACAGATGCAGGATAAAGCAAGGATGAAAAAGATTGACTTTGCTGTAGCAGGATATCTGAATGTTTCTTTCATACAAAAAATGAATCAGATGGGTATCGAATGCATTATCCACTATAGTTCTATTCCAGAGATTTTTAATTTAGAGATTGACCATCCAGACCATCTCAAACATATAAAAGAAGAAAGTAAGAAATTACAAAGGAGCACCCATGACACCGCAAGAAATGTGGAATAAATACAAGCAAATCAATCCTTCTATCGGAGATGAAATCGATGCTTGGGCTTTTGGAGAGGAATCAGACCTTTTAGCGGATTTGGTTTTAAAAGGCGAAAAAACAGCAACAGCTTCAGCCTACGATCTCTACGCACTAGAAGGCGAATCTCTTCCGCAAGAAGGGACATTTGATGTCATTTTAGACAGTCAAAATCAGGCTGTCTGCATTGTCGAAATTACAAGGGTTTCCGTTCAGCCCTTCAATCAAGTTTCTGCGCAACATGCCTATAAGGAAGGTGAGGGAGACAAATCTCTGGCCTATTGGCGTCAGGTTCACGAGGACTTTTTCACAGACTGTTTGGGTGAAGCAGGACTGATTTTTACACCTGAAAGCAAGGTCGTTTTAGAAGAATTTCGCAAGGTCTACCCATTGTAGACTGTTAGAAAGAAGAAAGTTTTGGAAATCGCTGTCCAATCCTTTTTTCTCAAGCAAAACATGATATAATAAGTTTGTTTGAAGAAGAGCTCTAGCTCTTAAACTTAGATAGGAGAAAACTATGCAAGCAGTTGAACATTTTATTCAGCAATTTGTTCCTGAACATTATGATTTATTTTTAGACTTGAGTCGTGAGACCAAGACGTTTTCGGGAAAGGTGACTATTAGTGGTCAAGCACAGAGTGATCGTATTTCCCTCCACCAAAAAGACTTGGAAATCGCTTCTGTAGAAGTTGCAGGTCAAACTCGCCCATTTACAGTTGACCATGACAATGAAGCCCTTCATATCGAACTTGCAGAAGCAGGTCAAGTTGAAGTGGTTATCGCTTTCTCAGGAAAAATTACAGACAACATGACAGGGATTTACCCATCTTACTACACAGTTGATGGAGTCAAGAAGGAAGTCTTGTCTACTCAGTTCGAGAGCCATTTTGCGCGCGAAGCCTTCCCATGTGTGGATGAGCCAGAAGCCAAAGCAACTTTTGACCTCTCTCTACGTTTTGACCAAGTAGAAGGTGAATTGGCCTTGTCTAACATGCCTGAGATTGAAGTTGAAAACCGTAAGGAAACAGGTATCTGGAAGTTTGAGACAACACCACGCATGTCTTCTTACCTGTTAGCCTTTGTCGCAGGTGATTTGCAAGGTGTGACGGCTAAAACTAAAAACGGTACCCTCGTAGGTGTTTACTCAACCAAAGCTCACCCATTATCTAATCTTGATTTCTCACTGGACATTGCTGTTCGCTCTATTGAGTTTTACGAAGATTACTATGGAGTTAAGTACCCAATTCCTCAATCTCTTCATATCGCCCTCCCTGACTTCTCAGCTGGTGCTATGGAAAACTGGGGTCTTGTGACCTACCGTGAAGTTTACTTGGTTGTGGATGAGAACTCAACATTTGCTAGCCGTCAACAAGTTGCCCTTGTTGTGGCCCATGAATTGGCTCACCAGTGGTTTGGTAACCTTGTTACTATGAAATGGTGGGATGACCTTTGGCTCAATGAAAGCTTTGCTAACATGATGGAGTACGTCTGTGTGGATGCTATTGAACCAAGCTGGAATATCTTTGAAGATTTCCAAACAGGTGGTGTTCCGTCTGCCTTGAAACGTGATGCGACTGATGGTGTTCAGTCTGTTCACGTGGAAGTTAAACACCCAGACGAAATCAATACACTTTTTGACGGTGCTATCGTCTATGCCAAAGGAAGCCGTCTCATGCATATGCTTCGTCGTTGGTTAGGTGATGCGGATTTTGCTAACGGTTTGCACGCCTACTTTGAAAAACACCAATACAGCAATACCATTGGTCGTGACCTTTGGGATGCTCTTGGTCAAGCATCAGGACGTGATGTCGCAGCCTTCATGGATTCTTGGTTGGAACAACCTGGTTACCCAGTTCTTACTGTCAAAGTTGAAAATGATGTTTTGAAGATTTCACAAAAACAATTCTTCATCGGTGAGCACGAAGACAAGAACCGTCTCTGGGTTGTGCCACTAAACAGCAACTGGAAAGGCTTGCCTGATACACTCGAAACTGAAAGCATCGAAATCCCTGGCTACGCAGCTCTTCTTGCTGAAAATGACGGTGCTCTTCGTCTCAACACTGAAAATACAGCCCACTACATTACAGACTATCAAGGAGACTTGTTAGATGCAGTTCTTGCTGACCTAGTTGAGCTTGATAATACGAGTAAACTGCAAATCGTCCAAGAACGTCGTTTGCTTGCTGAAGCAGGGCACATTTCTTATGCAGACTTGCTCCCTGTCCTTAATAAACTTGCTAAAGAAGAATCTTACCTTGTCGTTTCAGCTGTTTCTCAAGTGATTTCTGCCCTCGAGCGCTTCATCGATGAAGGTACAGAAGCTGAAAGAGCCTTCAAAGCCTTGGTTGCTAAATTGGCTCGTCATAACTATGACCGTCTTGGTTTTGAAGCTAAAGACGGAGAATCAGATGAGGATGAATTGGTTCGTCAGCTGGCTGTTTCGATGATGATTCGCTCAAATGATGCAGAAGCTAGCCAAGTAGCTAGCCAAATCTTCGAAGCTCACAAGGATCAGCTTGCAGGACTTCCAGCAGCAATCCGTTCCCAAGTCCTAATCAATGAAATGAAACATCACGAGACTAAAGACTTGTTAGCACTTTATCTTGATACTTATACTCACGCAACAGATGCTGTCTTTAAACGCCAGTTGGCAGCAGCTCTTGCATATAGTACAGATGCGGACAATATCCAAACCTTGATTGCTGCTTGGAAGGACAAATTTGTGGTCAAACCACAAGACTTGTCAGCTTGGTATTTCCAGTTTTTAGGTCATCAAGCAACTCAAGAAACAGCTTGGTCTTGGGCCCGTGAAAACTGGGCTTGGATTAAGGCAGCTCTTGGAGGAGATATGAGCTTTGATAGTTTTGTTATCCTTCCTGCGCATGTATTTAAGACTCAGCAACGCTTGGCGGAGTACAAGGAATTCTTTGAGCCACAACTTTCTGACCTTGCTCTTAGCCGTAACATCGGTATGGGAATCAAGGAGATTGCAGCGCGTGTTGACTTGATTAACCGTGAAAAAGCTGCAGTGGAAGCAGTCGTTCTTCAATATGGGAAAGCTTAAACATTCGTAAAATAATAAAAACTCAACTTTCTCTCTTAAAGTAAGAGGGAGTTGAGTTTTTTTTAAGGCAAATTTGGTATAATGGTTTTAATAAGGAGGAGTTTCTCATGATAAAAATCTTATTGGTTGAGGATGACCTAGGCCTGTCAAATTCAGTATTTGACTTTTTAGACGATTTTGCGGATGTCATGCAGGTATTCGATGGGGAAGAAGGCCTCTACGAAGCTGAAAGTGGCGTCTATGACTTGATTTTGCTCGATTTAATGTTACCTGAAAAAAATGGCTTCCAAGTCTTGAAAGAATTGCGTGAAAAGGGAATTACGACACCAGTTCTGATTATGACTGCTAAGGAGAGCTTGGATGACAAGGGACATGGATTTGAACTGGGAGCGGATGATTATCTGACCAAACCTTTCTACCTAGAAGAACTCAAAATGCGGATTCAAGCCCTTCTCAAACGTTCAGGTAAGTTTAATGAAAATACCTTGACTTATGGAAATATTGTAGTTAATTTGTCAACCAATACCGTTAAGGTTGAAGATACTCCTGTCGAATTGCTTGGAAAAGAGTTTGATTTATTAGTTTATTTCCTTCAAAATCAAAATGTTATTTTGCCTAAGACTCAGATTTTTGATCGTTTATGGGGATTTGATAGTGACACAACCATTTCAGTTGTAGAAGTCTATGTTTCAAAAGTCCGTAAGAAATTAAAAGGAACCACTTTTGCAGAGAATTTGCAAACCTTGCGCAGTGTTGGGTATATTTTAAAAGATGTTCAGTAAACTAAAAAAAACATGGTATGCGGATGACTTTAGTTATTTTATTCGCAACTTCGGTGTCTTCACTCTGATTTTTTCCACCATGACTCTGATTATTTTGCAGGTCATGCACTCGAGTCTCTATACTTCGGTGGATGATAAGCTTTATGGCTTGAGCAACAATCCTCAGGCAGTTATTCAGCTTGCTGTAAATAGGGCAACAGAAGAGATTAAAGACTTAGAGAATGCCGCTACAGATACTAGTAAGACTGAGGTGAAACCCAATGTCAGTTCTAACACAGAAGTCATTCTTTTTGATAAGAATTTTACCCAGCTCCTTTCTGGAAATCGATTTTTGGGATTGGATAAGATTAAGTTAGAAAAGAAAGAACTAGGCCATATCTACCAGATTCAGGTTTTTAATAGCTATGGACAAGAAGAAATCTATCGCATGATCTTGATGGAAACGAATATCAGTTCAGTTTCAACCAATATCAAGTATGCTGCTGTCTTGATTAATACCAGTCAGTTGGAGCAGGCCAGTCAAAAGCATGAGCAATTGATTGTCGTTGTGATGGCTAGTTTCTGGATTTTGTCTTTACTTGCCAGTCTCTATCTAGCTAGGGTCAGTGTTCGTCCTTTACTTGAAAGTATGCAGAAGCAGCAGTCTTTTGTGGAAAATGCCAGTCATGAGTTACGGACTCCACTTGCAGTTTTGCAAAATCGCTTAGAGACCCTTTTCCGTAAGCCGGAAGCTACCATTATGGATGTGAGTGAAAGTATTGCATCGAGTTTGGAAGAAGTCCGAAATATGCGTTTTTTGACAACAAACTTGTTGAATTTAGCTCGTAGAGATGATGGGATTAAGCCGGAACTTGCTGAAGTTCCAACCAGTTTTTTCAATACGACTTTCACAAACTATGAGATGATTGCTTCGGAAAATGACCGTGTCTTCCGTTTTGAAAATCGTATCCATCGAACAATTGTCACAGATCAGCTTCTTCTGAAACAACTGATGACCATCCTATTTGATAATGCTGTCAAGTATACTGAAGAGGATGGTGAAATTGATTTTGTGATTTCAGCTACCGATCGTAATCTGTATTTACTTGTTTCTGATAATGGAGTCGGTATTTCAGCAGAAGATAAGAAGAAAATTTTTGATCGTTTTTATCGAGTGGACAAGGCTAGAACTCGTCAAAAAGGAGGTTTTGGTTTAGGATTATCACTGGCCAAGCAGATTGTAGATGCCTTAAAAGGAACCATTACTGTTAAAGATAATAAACCAAAAGGAACAATCTTTGAAGTGAAGATTGCCATTCAGACACCATCTAAAAAGAAAAAATAAAAATATCGCTCCGGTTGGGGCGATATTTTGGATTTATCTTTTTAGTTTTCGTTTGATGATAGAGCGTTGGATTTTTAGAACAAGTAAGCTGGATCCGATTGCTGCGACAAAGGCAAGAGCAGTTGATAGCTTTAACGCCAAAAAGATAAAACTAAAGATAGCAATACAGATACAAAAAACAGCGACATTAACAAAAAATAGGATTTCTTGAAAACTGGTATCAGATTGTGATTCGGGCGCATAATCCTGATAGCGAGGAAGTTGCTGGTTTAATTCTTCTTGATAGTCTACCTCATATGATTTTAATTTTTTTACGGACATGGTTCTCTCCTTAACAGTACATACCTATTTTATCATTTTTTTAGCAGAGAATTATTACAGAAAGGTTACAAAAAGAATAAAGTGCTTTTTCAAAATCAATTTTCTTGACACCATACTGTGAAAATGATAGGATGGATAAACACCTAATACTTATTAATATTTACAATTAATTATATTTTGAAGTAAATAATTCATTTTTACAAAAAATATTTACTTATTTTCTTGATTTTATTTAATTTGATTAGTGAGATTTGTTTGGAATACAGGGACAGATTTTCTGTCTCCTATTTTTATAGTAGCGGGGTATCTCATTGATACCTCTTGGAAAAGTTAAAGGAGACAAGCATGTATCTTGCTATCAAGGAAATATTACAGAACAAACTTCGATATAGTTTGATTCTAACCACTATTTTTCTTATTTCTTTTATGGTCTTTTTTATGACCAGTCTAGCTCTTGGTCTTGTGCGAAACAACCGGGCTGCTATTGACAATTGGCAAGCGACGGGTGTGATTTTATCTGACTACGCAAATGATAATTTGACAGCATCTTTTATTCCTGAAAAGGATTATAAGGAAAAGAGATCTGAGGAGGCCGCTCCACTGGGTTATATGTTCGCTGTGACCAATCTAGTCGATGATAGTGAAAAGGTCAATGTTTCCATCTTTGCTCAAGAGTGGGACGATTTTATCTCTCCTAGTTTGACGGAGGGACGGTATCCTGAAAGCGATGATGAGGTTGTCGTAGATCAGTCCTTTGAAAACTATGGAATTAAGCTAGGTGATACCATTCAGCTTAATGGAAGCGAGGAAAGTTACAAGATTGTAGGCCTGACTCAAGGAAATAAATTTTTCACCGAGCCTGTTGTCTTTGCAAGTTTGACAACTTATTGGATTTTGCAAGGAACCTTGAATTCTAATAAGTCGATATCTGCCTTGGTTTTGAAAAATGACATAGAAGTGACTGGCGATGGACTGAAACAGATTTCTATCCCAAAAATGATTTCGAAAATTCCTGGTTACACACCTCAAGTTAATGTATTTTCAGGAATGATTATCGCTATGATTGTTATAACAGGCTTGATTGTTGGTATTTTTGTTTATATCATTACTATACAAAAGCTAGGACTTTATGGAATTATGAGGGCTCAGGGAATACAGATTAAAACCATTGTATGGTCTCTGTTCTGTCAGATCTTGCTTCTATCTGGTATGGGGATTGCTTTATCCTTGCTTGCTATCGGAGGAGTGATTTTGCTCTTACCAGCTACCTTCTTTTTCTACCCAAGTTGGATAGCCTACTTGATTCTAAGCTCGGTTATTTGCTTGATGGCTCTTCTTGGTGGTGTTATTTCCCTCCCACGCTTGCTAAAGGTGGACCCGATTACTGCGATTGCAGAATGATAAGGAGAATAGTATGACAGCATTGATAGAAATGAATCAAGTGACAAAAACGTACGGGGAAGGAAAGATGAAAGTCATAGCTCTGCATGAGACGAATTTTCAGCTAAATGCGGGAGAGTTCGTGGCTATCGTTGGGCCTTCAGGTTCTGGAAAGACGACTTTTCTAACTACTCTAGGACAACTTCAGGAAGCATCGAGTGGAAAGATTTTAGTTAAGGGGAAGGAAACAGGCAGTCTGACGGAGAAGGAGAAAACGGACCTCCGTTTTAGAGAGTTTGGCTTCATTCTCCAAGCTTCAAATTTAATTCCTTTTCTAACGGTTAAGGAACAGCTGGATTTGATTGACAGACTGGATAAGGGAAAAAATAGTAAAAGTGATCGAAAAGAGCTGTTTGACTTGTTGGATTTGGACAAAGTACAAAATCAGTATCCCAAGGCTCTATCTGGTGGCGAACATCAACGTGCTGCGATTGCTAGGGCGCTTTACAACAATCCTAGCATCGTGCTTGCAGATGAGCCTACAGCCAGTCTTGATACAGAGCGGGCCTACCAAGTAACGGATATGTTGGCTTCAATTGCCCATGAGCAAGGAAGAGGTGTTGTCATGATTACACATGATACACGCCTTCTTGATAAGGTTGACCGAGTTTATGTAATGAGTGATGGAAACTTGGTTGAAGAAAAATGTAAACAAATATAAAATATAGTGAATTGACAGATATTTTTCTAAAACGTTAGACCTGAAAAATGCACCGGTTCTACGTAGCAAATTGATAAGCTATATAGATTTTGATGAGGTTGAGCTAAAACTCAATTTTAAGAAAAATAAAGTAAATATTCCCACAAAAAATGTATAGTCTCAAGTTTTTTCAAGACTTGACTATGCGTTTTTTAATTTTCAAGACTTTTTCCCAGCCTCCTTATTTCTAACTTCAAAACGGTGTTTTGATCTGACTTCATCAGTTTTATTGCCAACCTTAAAACTCTACTTTGAGCAACCTGCATCTAGTTTTATAGCTGGTTCTTTGATTTTTATTGAGTATATGGACTGCAAATTGCGCTAAAAAATGATATAATAGTGAAGTTATATAGTCCCGATAAGATGGTAGGCATTTATCACTAAGAAATATCTATCAGTACTTTGTAACTCTATAACACTATTTTTAAGGGGGGACATTTTTATGTCAGAACGTAAATTATTCACGTCTGAATCTGTATCTGAGGGGCATCCGGATAAGATCGCAGACCAAATTTCAGATGCTATCTTGGATGCTATTTTAGCAAAGGATCCAGAGGCACACGTTGCTGCTGAGACAGCGGTTTATACTGGCTCAGTTCATGTATTTGGTGAAATTTCAACTACAGCTTATGTAGATATTAATCGTGTGGTTCGTGATACCATTGCAGAGATTGGTTATACCAATACAGAATATGGATTTTCTGCTGAAACGGTGGGAGTACACCCATCTTTGGTGGAGCAATCACCAGATATTGCTCAAGGTGTTAACGAAGCCTTGGAGGTTCGTGGGAATGCAGATCAAGATCCACTTGATTTGATTGGAGCTGGAGACCAAGGTCTCATGTTTGGTTTTGCGGTAGATGAAACAGAAGAACTCATGCCACTTCCAATCTCACTCAGTCACAAGTTGGTTCGTCGTTTATCAGAGCTTCGTAAGTCTGGTGAAATCAGCTATCTTCGTCCAGATGCTAAATCTCAAGTTACAGTTGAATATGATGAAAATGACCAGCCAGTGCGCGTGGATACAGTCGTTATTTCTACTCAGCATGATCCAGAAGTTAGCAATGAACAAATCCATCAAGATGTGATTGACAAGGTCATCAAAGAAGTTATTCCATCTTCTTATCTTGATGATAAGACAAAATTCTTTATCAATCCGACAGGTCGTTTTGTAATCGGTGGTCCTCAAGGGGACTCAGGTTTGACTGGTCGTAAGATTATCGTAGATACTTATGGTGGCTACTCTCGTCATGGTGGTGGTGCCTTCTCTGGTAAGGATGCGACTAAGGTGGATCGTTCAGCTTCTTATGCAGCTCGCTACATTGCAAAGAATATCGTTGCAGCAGGTCTTGCAAAGAAAGCAGAAGTGCAATTGGCTTATGCTATCGGTGTTGCCCAGCCTGTTTCTGTCCGTATTGATACTTTTGGTACAGGAACAGTAGCTGAAAGCAAACTTGAAAAAGCGGCTCGTCAAATCTTTGACCTTCGTCCTGCAGGAATTATCCAAATGCTTGACCTTAAACGTCCAATCTACCGTCAAACAGCGGCTTACGGACACATGGGACGTACAGATATTGATCTTCCATGGGAACGCTTGGACAAGGTAGAAGCCTTGAAAGAAGCTGTAAAATAAAATCTTAAGAGGGGATTTCCCCTCTTTTAATATACTATTTCCTTCAAAATCATTGAAATTATAGCTTGAATTTGATATGATAGTCCTATGGATAAAAGTAGAGCAAAGCGTGTTGAGCGCGATAAAAAGAGAATTGGTTTACTAACCCTAGTAGCCATATTTGCAGTTAGTATTTGTGTCCTAGGTTCAATAATTGGATACAAAATATACACAAAACAAAGTTTTGAACAAAAGATTGAATCTCTCAAAAAAGAGAAAGATGATCAATTGAGTGAGGGGAATCAGAAGGATCATTTTCGTAAGGGACAAGCCGAAGTGATTGCCTATTATCCTCTTCAAGGGGAGCAAGTGATTTCGTCTGTAAAAGACATCATGACACAGGATATTAAGGAAAATCTGGAAGATAAAGAAAATCTGGTTTTTTATTATACGGAGGAACAGGATTCGCCTTTAAAAGGGATTGTCAACCGAAGTGTGATGAAACAAGTCTATGATCTAACTTCGTTAAAAGTTGAGGAGACTGAAAAAACTAATCTGGCAAAAGTCCATTTGACAGAAGATGGCAAACCTTTTACACTCGATCAATTATTTTCAGATGCTAGTAAGGCAAAAGAGCAACTGATAAAAGAAATGACTGCTTTCTTAGAGGGTAAGAAATTGGAGCAAGAGAAGGTCGATCAGCTTGTTAAAAGCTTCTCTGACCAAGACTTGTCTGCATGGAATTTTGATTACAAGGATAGTCAGATTATCCTTTATCCAAGTCAGACAGTTGAAAATCTGGATGAGATTGCCTTGCCAGTATCTAGTTTTTTTGAAGTTATTCAGTCTTCTTATTTATTAGATAAGGATGCAGAACTTTATAAGGCTTATTTTGAGAAGAAAAATCGTAAAGTAGTGGCCTTGACTTTTGATGATGGACCAAATCCTGCAACGACAACTCAAGCATTAGATACACTTTCTAAGTATGGTATTAAGGCAACTTTCTTCGTTTTAGGTAAGAATGTTTCTGGCAATGAAGAGATTTTGAAACGCATGAAAGCAGATGGCCATGTTATTGGAAACCATAGTTGGAGTCATCCCGTTCTTTCAAAACTTTCTCTTGATGAGGCTAAAAAACAAATTACTGATACTGAGGATGCGCTAACTAAGGTGCTGGGCTCTAGTTCTAAACTTATGCGTCCGCCTTATGGAGCCATTACAGATGACATTCGCAATAGCCTCGATTTGAGTTTTATTATGTGGGATGTGGATAGTCTGGACTGGAAGAGTAAAAATGAAGCAGCTATTTTGACAGAAATTCAGCGTGAAGTCAAGAATGGTTCTATTATTCTCATGCATGATATCCATGCTGAGACAGTAAATGCTCTACCAAAGGTTATTGACTATTTGAAAGGGCAAGGTTATGACTTTGTAACTGTACCAGATTTGTTAAATTCTCGTCTTAAACCTCACCAACTCTATTTCGACCGTGACCAATAATACATAAAATCTAAAGAGATAAGTTTTCTTTGAGAATTTGTTTCTTTGGATTTTCTTCTAATTTAGAAAGGAAAAATAATGAAATCTTATACTTTAAATAATGGCGTTCCAATTCCAGTTCTAGGATTTGGAACCTGGAAGGCTGAAAATGGGGAGATTGCCTATCAAGCTGTTCTAGAGGCTTTAAAGGCAGGCTATCGCCATATCGATACGGCAGCTATTTATAAAAATGAAGAAAGCGTTGGTCGTGCCATTCAAGATAGTGGCGTTCCGCGTGAGGAAATTTTTGTAACCAGCAAACTCTGGAATAGAAATCATAACTATGAGCAAGCTCGTCAGGCTTTTGAAGAGTCTTTAGAGAAGCTGGGCTTGGAATATTTGGATTTGTATTTGATTCATTGGCCAAATCCAAAACCGCTCAGAGAAAATGACCAATGGAAAATCCGAAATTCAGAAGTCTGGAGAGCGATGGAGGAGCTTTATCAAGAAGGCAAAATCCGTGCTATCGGGGTTAGTAATTTCCTTCCCCATCATTTGGATGCCTTGCTTGCAACAGCAAAAATTCTTCCTGCGGTCAATCAAGTTCGTTTGGCGCCAGGTGTCTATCAAGAGGAAGTCGTAGATTACTGTCGAGAAAAAGGAATTTTATTGGAAGCTTGGGGACCTTTTGGTCAGGGAGAATTATTTGATAGTAAGGAAGTCCAAGAAATCGCAGCAAATCATGGAAAATCGGTTGCTCAGATAGCCTTGGCCTGGAGCTTAGCAGAAGGATTTTTACCACTTCCAAAATCTGTCACAGCTTCTCGTATTCAAGCTAATCTTGATTGTTTTGAAATCGAATTGAGTCATGAGGAGTGTGAAGCCTTAAAAACGATAGTTGTTCAGTCTGGTGCTCCACGAGTTGATGATATGGATTTCTAGAAAATCATAAAAAGAATTGTACATTGTTCCAATTTTTGATATAATAGTCTGCAGGAAAGAAAGTCTTATGGCGTTCTTCAAGCGAGCTTGGGATAGTGGGAGCCAAGTAGGGCAAAATAAAGAACTGGCGCTTTCTGTAGTATTTTCAAAAACAATGAAGTAATAAATTAGGGTGGAACCGCGTTTCTGACGCCCCTAGTCGCAAGGCTTGGGTGTTGAAATGCGGTTCTTTTTGAATTCATCTAATGCCTAAGTAGAAAGGAGCATAATGCTTAAAGGATCTTGTTTATGTAAAGCAGTGACCTACACTCTAGATGAGGAATTATCGGAATTAGTTTTTTGTCATTGCTCATTCTGTCGGAAAGCAACTGCGTCTGCCTATACAGTTAATGCTAAAGTTAGCAGTGAAAAGCTAGTATTACATGGAAAAGAAAAGCTTGTTTCCTATAGTTCTTCTCCAGGAAAACAGCGTTATTACTGCCAGAACTGTCATAGTCAAATTTTCACTGTTCAAGAAAATATACCAGAAGTCTGTGCTTTGAAATTAGGTACAATAGATGAATGCGATCAGAATTTACAAACTGTTCCTAAACGTCATATTTTTCAGGACCCAGCCTTTTCTTGGTTGCTTGATAAATAAATCTAGGAAGATAATATAAATTAAAGGAGTAAACAATGTCTAAAAAATTGACTTTCTACTGCATCAGTGGCAGAAACCTCCTTACAGTCGGACTGCCCCACGCTCAGTACTAGGGTGCTGAGCTAGACGCAGTACTAACTCGTCTTGCCTCGTATAATCGACGAGGCAGACTCGTGTCGCAAGAAATTATTTTTATTAAGGAGTATTCAATGTCTAAGAAATTAACATTTCAAGAAATTATTTTGACTTTGCAACAATTTTGGAATGACCAAGGTTGTATGCTTATGCAGGCTTATGATAATGAAAAAGGTGCGGGGACAATGAGTCCTTACACTTTCCTTCGTGCTATTGGACCTGAGCCGTGGAATGCAGCGTATGTAGAGCCATCACGTCGTCCTGCTGACGGTCGTTACGGGGAAAACCCTAACCGTCTATACCAACACCACCAATTCCAAGTGGTTATGAAGCCTTCTCCATCAAATATCCAAGAACTTTATCTTGAGTCTTTAGAAAAATTGGGAATCAATCCTTTGGAACACGATATTCGTTTTGTTGAGGATAACTGGGAAAACCCATCAACTGGTTCAGCTGGTCTTGGTTGGGAAGTTTGGCTTGATGGTATGGAAATCACTCAGTTCACTTATTTCCAACAAGTTGGTGGATTGGCAACTGGCCCTGTGACTGCGGAAGTTACCTATGGTTTGGAGCGTTTGGCTTCTTACATTCAAGAAGTAGACTCTGTCTATGATATCGAGTGGGCTGATGGTGTAAAATACGGAGAAATCTTTATCCAGCCTGAGTATGAGCACTCAAAATATTCGTTTGAAATTTCTGACCAAGAAATGTTGTTGGAAAACTTTGATAAGTTTGAAAAAGAAGCTGGTCGTGCTTTGGAAGAAGGTTTGGTTCACCCTGCCTATGACTATGTTCTCAAATGTTCACACACCTTTAACCTGCTTGACGCGCGTGGTGCAGTATCTGTAACAGAGCGCGCAGGCTATATCGCTCGTATCCGTAACTTGGCCCGTGTCGTAGCCAAAACCTTTGTTGCAGAGCGCAAACGCCTAGGCTACCCACTTTTGGATGAAGAAACACGAGCTAAACTCTTAGCAGAAGACGCAGAATAAAGAGAGTGACAAATTACGAAAATGGGCGAACAGTGTGAGCCCTGAACCAGTTGCCGTAGTGATGAATGTATCCTTAGTGAAGCTAAGGATACTAGGCAAAATTGGAGACTTTTGACTCCAATTTTAGCAATGAAACAACGAGGTTGGTTGCTTGCGTGCCAATCACATAAGGCACACTGGAAAATAAAAAGATACTTTTCGGAGAAAAAACATGACAAAAAACTTATTAGTAGAACTCGGTCTTGAAGAATTACCAGCCTATGTTGTCACACCAAGTGAAAAACAACTGGGCGAAAAAATGGTAGCCTTCCTCAAGGAAAACCGCCTGTCTTTTGAAGCTATTCAAACCTTCTCAACACCACGTCGTTTGGCTGTTCGTGTGACTGGTTTAGCAGACAAACAGTCTGATTTGACAGAAGATTTCAAGGGGCCAGCAAAGAAAATTGCCTTGGATAGTGATGGGAACTTCACCAAAGCAGCTCAAGGATTTGTCCGTGGAAAAGGATTGACTGTTGAAGATATCGAATTCCGTGAAATCAAGGGTGAAGAATATGTCTATGTCACTAAGGAAGAAATTGGTCAAGCAGTTGAAGACATTGTTCCTGGTGTTGTAGATGTCTTGAAGTCATTGACTTTCCCTGTCAGCATGCACTGGGCTGGAAATAGCTTTGAATACATTCGTCCTGTTCACACTTTAACTGTTCTTTTAGATGAAGAAGAGTTTGATTTGGATTTTCTCGATATTAAGGGAGGGCGTGTGAGCCGTGGCCATCGTTTCTTAGGAAAAGAAACCAAGATTCAGTCAGCTTTGAGCTATGAAGAAGATCTTCGTAAGCAGTTTGTAATCGCAGATCCACGTGAACGTGAGCAAATGATTGTTGACCAAATTAAGGCAATCGAAGCTGAACACAGTGTAAGTATCGAAATTGATGCGGATTTGCTTAATGAAGTCTTGAACTTGGTTGAATACCCAACTGCCTTTATGGGAAGTTTTGATGCCAAATACCTTGAAGTTCCAGAAGAAGTTTTGGTGACTTCGATGAAAGAACACCAACGTTACTTTGTTGTTCGTGATCAAGACGGTAAACTCTTGCCAAACTTCATTTCTGTTCGTAACGGAAACGCAGAGCATTTGGAAAATGTCATCAAAGGAAATGAAAAAGTTTTGGTAGCTCGGTTGGAAGACGGAGAATTCTTCTGGCGTGAAGACCAAAAATTGGTTATTTCAGATCTTGTTGAAAAATTAAACAATGTAACCTTCCATGAGAAAATTGGTTCCCTTCGTGAACACATGATTCGTACGGGTCAGATTGCTATTCTCTTGGCAGAAAAAGCAGGTTTGTCAGTGGATGAAACAGTTGACCTAGCTCGCGCAGCTGCCATTTACAAGTTTGACTTGTTAACAGGTATGGTTGGTGAATTTGATGAGCTCCAAGGAATTATGGGTGAAAAATATGCCCTTCTTGCTGGTGAAACTCCAGCGGTGGCAACTGCTATTCGTGAACACTACATGCCTACATCAGCCGAAGGAGAACTTCCAGAGAGTAAGGTCGGTGCAGTGCTTGCCATTGCAGATAAATTGGATACGATTTTGAGTTTCTTCTCAGTAGGTTTGATTCCATCAGGTTCTAATGACCCTTATGCCCTTCGTCGTGCAACTCAAGGTGTAGTTCGTATCTTGGATGCCTTTGGTTGGCATATTGCTATGGATGAGCTGATTGATAGCCTTTATGCATTGAAATTTGACAGCTTGACTTATGAAAATAAGGCAGAGGTTATGGATTTTATCAAGGCTCGTGTTGATAAGATGATGGGTTCTACTCCAAAAGACATCAAGGAAGCCGTTCTTGCAGGATCAAACTTTGTTGTGGCGGATATGTTGGAAGCGGCAAGTGCTCTCGTAGAAGCGAGCAAGGAAGAAGACTTCAAACCATCTGTTGAATCGCTTTCTCGTGCCTTTAATTTGGCTGAGAAGGCAGAAGGATTTGCTACAGTTGATTCAGCTCTCTTTGAGAATGAAGAAGAGAAAACCTTGGCAGAAGCAGTAG
This sequence comes from Streptococcus mitis SK579, assembly GCF_000257905.1. Lineage (GTDB taxonomy): Bacteria > Bacillota > Bacilli > Lactobacillales > Streptococcaceae > Streptococcus > Streptococcus mitis_L. The sequence goes on along the minus strand of NZ_AJJL01000070.1, from coordinate 32,450 downwards.
AATCACTCGTTTTGTCAGGTACTGCCAGTCAACAATTGAAACAACTCTTTGCTCTTAGCCCAGTCATTGATGCATTCTTTGAGAATACCATGGTAATGGCAGAAGATCAGGCTGTTCGTCAAAATCGCTTGGCTATCTTGTCTCATTTAACTCAAAAAGCAGCTAAACTTGCACGTTTTAACCAAATTAACACTAAATAAAATTTGATAAACGGACTTTATCTTATCACAAAGGAGAAGAAATGGATCAGAAAAAAATTGATCGTATCAATGAGCTTGCTAAAAAGAAAAAAGCAGAAGGCTTGACACCAGAAGAAAAAGTGGAACAAGCTAAACTACGTGAGGAGTACATCGAAGGTTATCGTCGCTCTGTTCGTCACCACATTGAGGGAATCAAAATTGTGGACGAAGAAGGAAACGATGTTACACCAGAAAAACTACGCCAAGTCCAACGTGAAAAAGGTTTACACGGTCGTAGTCTCGATGACCCAAATTCATAATATAATTTTCTGCATCTAATTTTAATAAAGATAGATGAAATAATAACCAAAAGACTAGCAAACACAAATTGCTAGTCTTTTGTCACTTAAAAAGGAACCAAGATGGTTCCTAAAAGTATTAGTTACTTGCTCCAGATGTAGCGTCTGCGCTACCACCGTGACTTCCAGCATCACCTGCATCAGAAGCTCCAGATGTAGCATCTGCTCCGCCATGTCCTCCAGCAGGAGCTGCAGCATTTCCACCAACTAGACGTTGACCAGTTGTATTGAGGTACCAGTCAAGCCATGGTTGGAAATTAAAGATAATCTCATTGATTCCAGCATATGAACCATCTGGGTAATACATTGCTTGGTAATTATGGGTATTGATAACGCCTTCTGGTGTTCCTGGCACAATTGTACGGACATATTCTTGGTCCCCATTACGCAATACGCCGACAACCCATTCAACGTTTTTCATTCTAGAGTCTGGCAATGAACCGTGTACAGTTCCTAAACGGTTTCCTGATTGAGCACGTACACGTTTACCAAACATTGTATTTGGATCTTGGTGTGCGTTATTAAAGTACAAGAATTGGTTATTATCATCTGCAAATGTCAACTCAAATGGCATTGCCTTCAAGAACATATCAATTTGGTTAACTGTCAAGATACCGTGGTCTAATTTAACGTAAGTATCTCCAGAAACAGCTCCAACAAGTTCAGCAGCTTTTTCTACCCATTCAGGATCATCTGGATCAACACCTTTGATGGTAGTTGCAATTGAATTTGTACAATATAAATCTTCTGGCTCAATTGGTTTTGGTTTTTTCAATTTTGAAACGACTCCCACATATTTTACAAAGTTGTCTAAACATGTTTCAAGGAAATTAATAGTTCCTTCATTTGTGATATTTCCATCAACATCAAAAGCTTCTTTAGCTTTACCAAGAAGGAATTCATTTCCTGGAAGTGTGTAGGCATTGACACCTGGGGCATCAAGAATCTTACGAAGGTGAACTTGGGCACGAGAAGTACCTTGGTCGTAGTAAGAAGCACCCACAATCATGACTGGCTTGTTTTCAAATGGATGAACTTCGTATGAAAGCCATTCAAGAACAGATTTTAGGGAAGCTGAGATTGTGTGGTTGTGCTCAGGAGTAGCGATGATAACACCATCAGCACGAGTAATTTTGTTATATAAATAACGTAATTGGAAACTTTCGTCCCATTTTTCGTCTTGGTTAAACATTGGAACTTCATCAATTTCAAGAACTTCTAATTCAAATTTAAGTTTGAAGTGACGACGGATAAATTCCAAGAGTTTACGGTTATATGATTGATCGTAGTTTGATCCTACAAGTCCAACAAATTTCATTCTTTTTGGTCTCCTATCTTACAAATTTTCCCAGTCAAAGTCTTCAGCATCTTTGCGAAGTAGGGCTTGTGCGTTGCGCAATTTTTCTGTAATTTTTACAAAGATACGGAAGTCGTCAAAAGTGGCATCCAGTTTTTTAATAACATCAAGATCTACTAGGTCTCCACTTGGGTTAAAGGCTTGAAGAGAATGTGAAAGCAAGAATTCATCTGGAAGGACACTTGCTTTAATTTCTGGAGCATTCAAGATTTGGCGAAGTTGTAATTGGGCACGTGATGAACCAAGTGTACCATATGAAGCACCTGTAATCATGATTGGTTTGTTCAAGAGTGGGTAAATACCATAAGACAACCAAGCAAGAGCGCTCATCAAAACAGCTGGGATAGAGTGGTCATACTCAGGAGTACCGATAATAACGCCATCTGCCTCTTCAATTTTAGCAGCTATTTCTAGAATTTCAGCAGGTACTTGCTTGTCAGCTGGTTTATTGAAGACAGGAATGTCTTTAATTTCAACAAGTTCAATTTCAGCTTTTGCAGCAAAGTGTTTTTGCATGTATTGAAGCAATTGACGGTTTGTAGAACGTTTTGAATTTGTTCCAACAATAGCAATAAGTTTTAACATGAGATTTCCTTTCTCTTTTTACATAATACGATTTTAAAACTCTATTGAAACATCTATTTCTATAGAGTAGGAATTCCTGAAGAACAGCTTAGGTGACCTTCCTTATCGATTAGGATGGCTTCGATGCCCTCCAAACTTTCGATTTGCCAGAGGATAGAAGCAGGTCTTTCTCCAAATAGACGAGTTGTCCAGATTTCACCATCAACTGATTTATCAGAGATGATTGTTAGACTAGCTAGTTCCGTTTCAACAGGATATCCTGTTTGACTGTCAAAAATATGATGGTAATCTTTTCCGTCGACTGTCAGGTGACGTTCATAAATGCCTGAAGTCACGACAGATTGATTGACAACAGGGATGGTCATTAAGTGATTTCCCCTAGGATTGGCTGGGTCTTGAATCCCAATTTGCCAAGCTTGATACCCTCTTGCCTGATTTTTTCCAATGGTCAGGATATTCCCTCCCAGATTAATCAAGGCAGATGTCACTCCCTCTTCTCTCAGAAATTGGGCAACTTTATCCGCACTATAACCCTTGGCTAAACAACCAAGATCGATCTTCATTCCTTTTTGTTTTAAAAACACAGTGGAAGTGGAAGAATCTAACTCGATATAATGAGGATTGATTAGAGGTAGCACCGATTCAATTTCTTGAGGCTGAGCGACCTTGGCATCTGAAAAACCGATACGCCAGGTTTGAATTAAGGGGCCAATGCTGATATTGAGATGGCTAGAGGGCGCTAGGCTATGCTCTAAGCCAAGTGAAATCAGTTCAAACAGGTCTGGATGAACCTTGACTGGAGCTATTCCAGCTTGATGATTGATTTCCATCAACTCAGATTTTTGACTATTGGCATTGAAACGGTATTCGAGCTCTTTGAGCAAATCAAAGGATTTTTGGAGCAAGATATCAGCTCGCTCATCTACCAATGAAATAGTGATAGTAGTCCCCATTAGCCGTTCAGAATGTGAACTAAGAGGCAAGCTACCAACTCCTTTCTCTTATGAAAAGAAGGTGAAATATGTTAAGTTTATATTAAGTTTATATTAAGTTTATATTAAATTTAACCCCTTACATTTTCTTTCCATGATACTAGCATACCATAAAGTCAGCGTTTTCACAAATGAAATTTGTAAAGTTGTCAAGAAATATGCTCAGAAAATAAAGAATAATTGTAAGAAAGAATGATAAAATACAAATTATTTACATTTTTTTACAAAAAAATCGGGAAAATTAGCAAAACTCTTGTAAACGCTAACAGTAAATGTTATACTAGAAGAGTAAATTTAAAATTGAAGGTAGGAATTTTTCTATGAGTAAAATCGTTGTAGTTGGTGCTAACCACGCTGGTACAGCATGTATTAATACTATGTTGGATAATTTTGGAAATGAGAACGAAATTGTTGTATTTGACCAAAACTCTAACATCTCTTTCCTTGGATGTGGAATGGCTCTTTGGATCGGTGAGCAAATCGACGGTCCTGAAGGCTTGTTCTACTCTGATAAAGAAACGCTTGAAGCTAAAGGTGCGAAAATTTACATGAACTCACCTGTACTTTCAATCGACTACGATAACAAAGTTGTTACTGCAGAAGTTGAAGGAAAAGAACACAAAGAATCATACGATAAGTTGATCTTTGCTACTGGTTCTACACCAATTTTGCCTCCAATTGAAGGTGTTGAAATTGTTAAAGGTAACCGTGAGTTCAAAGCAACTCTTGAAAACGTACAATTTGTTAAGTTATACCAAAATGCTGAAGAAGTTATCAACAAACTTGCTGATAAGAGCAAACACCTCGACCGTATCGCCGTTGTTGGTGGTGGTTACATCGGTGTTGAACTTGCTGAAGCCTTTGAGCGTCTTGGAAAAGAAGTTGTCCTTGTTGATATTGTTGATACTGTCTTGAACGGTTACTATGACAAGGACTTCACACAAATGATGGCGAAGAACTTGGAAGACCACAATATCCGCTTGGCTCTTGGTCAAACTGTTAAAGCAATCGAAGGTGACGGTAAAGTTGAACGCTTGATTACTGATAAAGAAACTTTCGACGTGGATATGGTTGTTCTTGCAGTTGGTTTCCGTCCAAATACAGCCCTTGCTGATGGAAAAATTGAACTCTTCCGTAACGGTGCCTTCCTTGTAGACAAGAAACAAGAAACATCTATCCCAGGCGTTTACGCAGTAGGTGACTGTGCGACTGTTTATGACAACGCTCGTAAAGACACAAGCTACATCGCCCTTGCTTCAAACGCAGTTCGTACTGGTATCGTTGGTGCCTACAACGCTTGTGGACATGAATTGGAAGGAATCGGTGTGCAAGGTTCAAACGGTATTTCAATCTACGGTCTTCACATGGTTTCAACTGGTTTGACTCTTGAAAAAGCGAAAGCTGCTGGTTACAATGCAACTGAAACAGGCTTTAACGATCTTCAAAAACCAGAATTCATGAAACATGACAACCATGAAGTAGCAATTAAGATTGTCTTTGACAAAGATAGCCGTGAAATTCTTGGTGCACAAATGGTTTCACACGATTCTGCAATCAGTATGGGAATCCACATGTTCTCACTTGCTATCCAAGAGCATGTAACAATTGATAAATTGGCATTGACAGACCTATTCTTCTTGCCACACTTCAACAAACCTTACAACTACATCACAATGGCTGCACTTACAGCTGAAAAATAAAATTTGATGAACTATCTGGCCTTAAGTTAAGGTCAGATAGTTTTTTAGTCAATCTGTACCCATACAATTATGATTTTTTTATCTTGTGATTCATTCTGTTCTGACTTAAAATGAAAAGGTAGCTACCAATACAAATAATGAGGATAAAGAAATGACTGAAAATCGTTATGAATTAAATAAAAACTTGGCACAGATGCTTAAAGGTGGGGTTATCATGGACGTTCAAAATCCTGAACAGGCCCGTATTGCAGAGGCTGCAGGTGCGGCAGCTGTGATGGCCTTGGAGCGGATTCCAGCTGATATTCGTGCAGCTGGTGGTGTTTCCCGTATGAGTGATCCAAAGATGATTAAGGAAATCCAAGAAGCGGTTAGTATTCCAGTAATGGCCAAGGTTAGAATCGGGCATTTTGTTGAGGCTCAGATTTTAGAGGCTATTGAAATTGACTATATCGATGAGAGTGAAGTTCTATCTCCAGCTGACGACCGTTTCCATGTGGACAAGAAAGAATTCCAAGTTCCTTTTGTTTGTGGTGCCAAGGACTTGGGTGAAGCCTTGCGTCGTATCGCTGAAGGTGCTTCTATGATTCGTACAAAAGGAGAGCCGGGTACGGGGGATATCGTCCAAGCTGTTCGTCATATGCGTATGATGAATCAGGAAATTCGCCGAATTCAAAACCTACGTGAGGACGAGCTTTATGTTGCTGCTAAGGACTTGCAAGTCCCTGTAGAATTGGTTCAATATGTCCATGAACATGGGAAATTGCCAGTTGTAAACTTCGCAGCTGGAGGCGTTGCAACGCCAGCAGATGCTGCGTTGATGATGCAATTAGGGGCAGAGGGTGTCTTTGTCGGTTCAGGTATTTTTAAGTCAGGCGATCCTGTTAAACGAGCGAGTGCCATTGTTAAGGCTGTGACTAACTTCCGTAATCCTCAAATCCTAGCTCAAATCTCTGAAGATCTAGGAGAAGCCATGGTTGGTATCAATGAAAATGAGATCCAAATCCTCATGGCTGAGCGAGGAAAATAGATGAAAATTGGAATATTGGCCTTGCAAGGGGCATTTGCAGAACATGCAAAAGTACTAGATAAATTAGGTGTTGAGAGTGTTGAAATCAGAAATCTAGATGATTTTCAGAAACATCAGAGTGACTTGTCGGGTTTGATATTACCTGGAGGTGAGTCTACAACCATGGGCAAGCTCTTACGAGACCAGGATATGTTGCTTCCCATCCGAGAAGCCATTCTATCTGGTTTACCAGTGTTTGGGACCTGTGCGGGCTTGATTTTGCTGGCTAAGGAAATCATTTCTCAGAAAGAAAGTCATCTTGGAACTATGGATATGGTGGTCGAGCGCAATGCCTATGGGCGCCAATTAGGAAGTTTCTATACGGAAGCAGAATGTAAGGGAGTTGGTCAGATTCCAATGACTTTTATTCGCGGTCCTATTATCAGTAGTGTTGGAGAGGGTGTAGAAATTCTAGCAACAGTTGAAGATCAAATCGTTGCAGCCCAAGAAAAAAATATGCTGGTGACCTCTTTTCATCCAGAATTGACTGATGATGTGCTCTTGCACCAGTACTTTCTCAATATGTGTAAAGAAAAGATAGTAGAATAAAAAGTGATAAATCAAGTTTTGATTCGCTCTTTCCAAAGAATCATTTTTTAAGTTATCTGGCAGCATTCTGTGAATTTATATTTATTTACGATAAATTAGAAAAGAATGATCGTTGGAATAAAGCTTATATACTGAATATAGTGTTCAAGTATCTTTTATTGGGAGCACTTTAGAGGATGGAGTTAAAATACTATTCTATACTCCTTAATACTCTTCGACAATCTCTTCAAACCACGTCAGCTTTATCCGCAACCTCAAAGCGGTGCTTTGAGCAACCTGCGGTTAGCTTCCTAGTTAGCTCTTTGATTTTCATTGAATATATAGTGGTTTGAAATAAGATGTGTGCAACTTGATTAGGGAAATCAAATTAATTTCTAGAAATGTTTTAGTATCCACGATGTACTATTCTAGTTTCAATTTACTATAAAAATGATGTATGGGATTGGTCAAAAAGAACACTTTGAAAATAGCAAAAAACGAGTATCTCTACAGATGGAGATACTCGTTCTATTATGTATAAAGCTATGAGTCTGTCGTCCTACGTAAGGTGCGCGTCGAAGGTTATACCTAAAAAACTCCAAACGCGATACAATAAAGGGGATTAAGCCAATTCTAAAGATTTTTTAAGAGGTAAGTGATGAGTTAAGATCAATGGTGTTTTAACAAGGTGAAAAGGGTCAGTACATTTTACAACGTTTTTTATTTTATTCTTTGGTATTCTTTTGCAAAAAAAGAATACAACATTTTGTTGTATCCTAAATATTAAATCAAGTCCTGAATTTTCTTAAGTTTTTATCATATTTTCTGTTATAATTAAGGTGCCTTAAGAAAAATATTAAGGTGTCTTAAGAAAAATAATGAAAAAACTAAATGTTTTTCATATAGTTTTCATTGTTTTAATAGTTTAAAGTCAATCTTATTTTTCTCTAATAGAAAATAATGAAAAAGTAGGTTTAGAAAGAGGTAAGTATCTATGTCTTCTCATAAAAAAGTGTCACTCTCTGAGATTAATCAATCTATCGATACTCCAAATAACAATCATTTCTGGCAAAATTTAAAGGCCTTTTTAGGTCCGGGTGCTCTTGTCGCAGTTGGTTATATGGATCCAGGAAACTGGATTACCAGTGTAGTCGGTGGTGCTTCCTATAAGTATAGTCTCTTGTTTGTTATCTTGATTTCATCTCTCATTGCCATGCAACTTCAGCAGATGGCAGGAAAGCTTGGTATTGTAACCCAGATGGACCTGGCTCAAGCAACGGCTCATCATTCACCTAAATGGCTTCGTTATAGTCTATGGGTGATTTTAGAATTAGCCTTGATGGCGACAGATCTGGCAGAAGTTCTAGGTTCAGCGATTGCTCTCAATCTTCTCTTTAAGATTCCGATTATGATAGCAATTCTCTTGACCGTGTTGGATGTTTTTCTCTTATTGCTTCTGATGAAATTTGGCTTTAAGAAGATTGAAGCTATTGTGACAACACTGATTTTAACCATTCTAGCAATTTTTACCTATCTGGTAGCTTTGTCACATCCAAGCTTCCAAGGAATCGTTGAGGGTTATTTACCCAATTCGACCTTATTTGAGAGTCCTTTGCCAGGTCATGAAAGTCAATTAACTTTAGCTCTGGGGATTGTAGGTGCGACGGTTATGCCTCATAACCTCTATTTGCATTCTTCCTTGTCTCAAACTCGGAAAATCAATCACAAGGACAAGGATGATGTTCGAAAAGCGGTGCGCTTTATGACCTGGGATTCAAATCTCCAATTATCCTTGGCCTTTGTGGTTAACTCCCTTCTATTAATTCTCGGGGCGGCTCTCTTTTTCGGCCATGCATCTGAGATTTCTGCCTTCTCTCAAATGTATAATGCCTTGCAGGATTCTACTATTGCAGGAGCTATAGCTAGCTCGACCTTATCAACCTTGTTTGCCTTGGCTTTATTAGCCAGTGGTCAAAATTCGACAATTACGGGTACCTTGACTGGACAAATCGTTATGGAAGGTTTCTTGCATATGAGATTACCTCAATGGTTCATTCGTTTGGCAACTCGTCTCTTTGCCTTGTTGCCTGTCATGATTGTAGCGGTTCTGTTTGGTCATCAGGAAAAAACATTGGATCAGTTATTGGTTTATTCACAAGTCTTTCTTTCGATTGCTCTTCCATTTTCAATCTTCCCACTGATTTATCTAACTTCTAAGAAATCACTGATGGGAGAATTTACCAATGCCAAATGGAATACCATCCTTGGCTATATCGTTTCCATTATCTTAACAATTCTCAATGTGAAATTGTTATTTGATATTTTCTAAGAAATTCACCCGAGTTATAAAACAAGCATATAAGAAAAAAGATACCCAAGATTTCTTGGGTATCTTTTTTAAAATAAACGGAAGACATGGGATTCGAACCCACGCACGCTGTTACACGCCTACCGCGTTTCCAACACGGCCTCTTAAGCCTCTTGAGTAATCTTCCATACTTACTCAAATAGTCTACCATAAAGGCTCTGATCTTGCAATAAAAATTCTAGAAATAAGAAAAATGATAGATTTTGAAAGAAAATGATAAAAAAATGCTTGACTTTGAAAGAAAGTGTGATAGAATGAATAGTGTAAACGATAACAGGAGGTGATTCGGTGTTAAAAACAGAGCGGAAGCAACTGATTTTAGAGGAGTTAAATCAACATCATGTAGTTTCTCTAGAAAAGTTAGTTAGTTTGCTAGAAACGTCAGAATCAACGGTTCGAAGAGACTTGGATGAGTTGGAAGCAGAAAACAAGCTTCGTCGCGTGCATGGTGGAGCAGAACTCCCCCACTCCTTACAGGAAGAAGAAACCATTCAAGAAAAATCTGTCAAAAACCTTCAAGAAAAGAAGTTGCTGGTTCAGAAAGCAGCCTCTCTCATCAAGGAACAAGATGTCATCTTTATCGATGCTGGGACAACAACTGCTTTTTTGATTCATGAATTGGTCAATAAGAATGTTACAGTCGTGACCAACTCGATTCACCATGCAGCACAGTTGGTTGAAAAGCAGATTCCAACTGTCATGGTTGGAGGAAGTGTCAAGATGGCGACAGATGCTAGTATCGGGGGAGTTGCTCTTAACCAGATTAACCAATTGCACTTTGACCGTGCCTTTATCGGGATGAATGGTGTGGACGATAGTTATTATACGACTCCTGATATGGAAGAGGGGGCTGTGAAGCGTGCTATTTTAGAGAATGCCAAACAGACCTATGTCTTGGTGGATTCGTCTAAAATTGGACAAACTTGCTTTGCCAAGGTAGCACCACTCAAACGAGCTATTGTTATCACAAGTCAAGGGCATGAGCTCTTGCAGGTTATTAAGGAGAAAACGGAGGTAATAGAAGTATGATTTATACAGTCACACTCAATCCATCCATTGACTATATCGTTCGTTTGGACCAAGTCCAAGTCGGTAGTGTCAATCGTATGGACAGTGATGATAAGTTTGCTGGTGGGAAAGGAATCAATGTCAGTCGTGTCTTGAAACGCTTAGATATTCCCAATACAGCAACTGGATTTATCGGTGGCTTTACTGGTAAATTTATCACAGATACTCTGGCAGAGGAAGAAATCGAGACACGTTTTGTCCAAGTAGCAGAAGATACTCGCATCAATGTCAAGATTAAAGCAGACCAAGAAACAGAAATCAACGGAACGGGTCCAACTGTTGAACCAGCCCAGCTAGAAGAATTGAAAGCTATTTTATCTAGTCTGACAACAGAAGATACGGTTGTGTTTGCAGGTTCAAGTTCTAAAAACCTAGGTAATGTCATCTACAAGGATTTAATTGCCTTGACGCGCCAGACTGGTGCGCAAGTGGTTTGTGACTTTGAAGGACAGACCTTGATTGATAGTTTGGAATACCAACCGCTCTTGGTCAAGCCAAATAATCATGAACTTGGAGCGATTTTTGGGGTTAAACTCGATAGTTTGGACCAAATTGAGAAATACGCTCGTGAGTTACTGACTAAAGGTGCTCAAAACGTGATTATCTCTATGGCTGGTGATGGTGCCCTTCTTGTCACATCTGAGGGAGCTTACTTTGCTAAACCAATCAAGGGAACAGTCAAAAATTCAGTTGGGGCCGGTGACTCTATGGTCGCTGGATTCACAGGTAAATTTGTCAAATCCAAAGACGCAGTAGAAGCCTTCAAATGGGGAGTGGCTTGCGGAACGGCAACCACCTTCTCAGATGACTTGGCAACAGCAGAATTTATTAAAGAAACATATGAAAAAGTTGAGGTAGAAAAACGATGAAAATTCAAGACCTATTGAGAAAAGATGTTATGTTGCTGGATTTACAAGCAACTGAAAAAACAGCTGTCATCGAAGAGATGATTAAAAGCTTGACAGACCACGGTTATGTGACAGATTTTGAAACCTTTAAAGAAGGAATTTTAGCGCGTGAAGCTTTGACTTCTACTGGTTTAGGAGACGGTATCGCAATGCCTCACAGCAAAAATGCCGCTGTAAAAGAAGCGACAGTTCTCTTTGCTAAGTCAAATAAGGGTGTTGATTATGAGAGCTTGGATGGACAAGCAACTGACCTCTTCTTTATGATTGCGGCTCCAGAAGGTGCCAATGATACCCACTTGGCAGCCTTGGCAGAATTGTCTCAATATTTGATGAAAGACGGTTTTGCTGACAAGCTTCGTCAAGCAACATCAGCTGAACAAGTTATCGAACTTTTTAACCAAGCTTCAGAAAAATCTGTTCAAGTACCTGCCAATAACTCTGCTGACTTTATCGTTGCTGTTACAGCTTGTACGACAGGTATTGCTCACACTTACATGGCTCAAGAAGCCCTTCAAAAAGTGGCTGCTGAAATGGGTGTTGGAATTAAGGTCGAAACCAACGGTGCTAGCGGTGTTGGAAATCAACTGACTGATGAAGACATCCGCAAGGCTAAAGCGGTTATCATCGCAGCAGACAAGGCAGTTGAAATGGATCGTTTCGATGGTAAACCATTGATCAATCGTCCGGTTGCTGACGGTATCCGTAAGACAGAAGAGTTGATCAACTTGGCTCTTTCTGGAGATGCTGAAGTGTATCGTGCTGCTAATGGAGCCAAAGCCACAACAGCCTCTAACGAAAAACAAAGCCTTGGTGGTGCCTTCTACAAACACTTGATGAGTGGTGTATCTCAAATGTTGCCATTCGTTATCGGTGGTGGTATCATGATTGCCCTTGCCTTCTTGATTGATGGTGCTTTGGGTGTTCCAAATGAAAATCTTGGTAATCTTGGTTCCTACCATGAGCTAGCTTCTATGTTCATGAAAATTGGTGGAGCAGCCTTTGGCTTGATGCTTCCAGTCTTTGCAGGTTATGTTGCCTATTCTATTGCTGAAAAACCTGGTTTGGTAGCAGGTTTCGTGGCTGGTGCTATTGCCAAAGAAGGTTTTGCCTTTGGTAAAATTCCTTATGCCGCAGGTGGTGAAGCAACCTCAACTCTTGCAGGTGTCTCATCTGGTTTCCTAGGTGCCCTTGTTGGTGGATTTATCGCAGGTGCCTTGGTTCTTGCTATCAAGAAATACGTTAAAGTTCCTCGTTCACTTGAAGGTGCTAAGTCAATCCTTCTTTTGCCACTTCTTGGAACAATCTTGACTGGATTTGTCATGCTAGCTGTTAACATCCCAATGGCAGCAATTAACACTGCTATGAATGATTTCCTTGGCGGTCTTGGAGGCGGTTCAGCTGTCCTTCTCGGTATCGTCCTTGGTGGAATGATGGCTGTTGACATGGGTGGACCAGTTAACAAAGCGGCCTATGTCTTTGGTACAGGTACGCTTGCAGCGACTGTTTCTTCAGGTGGTTCTGTAGCCATGGCAGCAGTTATGGCTGGAGGAATGGTGCCACCACTTGCAATCTTCGTTGCAACTCTTCTTTTTAAAGATAAATTTACTAAAGAAGAACGCAACTCTGGTTTGACAAACATCATCATGGGCTTGTCATTTATCACTGAGGGAGCAATTCCATTTGGTGCCGCTGACCCAGCTCGTGCTATCCCAAGCTTCATTCTTGGTTCAGCAGTAGCAGGTGGCCTCGTTGGTCTTACTGGTATCAAACTCATGGCGCCACATGGAGGAATCTTCGTTATTGCGCTTACTTCAAATGCCCTCCTTTACCTCGTTTCTGTCTTGGTAGGAGCAATCGTGAGTGGTGTGGTCTATGGTTACCTACGCAAACCACAAGCATAAAAATTAGATAGAAAATGAAAAGATTGGACCGTTTGGTGCAGTCTTTTTCTCTTTCCGAAATGCCTGTGAAATATGGTATAATAGAAGAATGGCAAACAAGAATACAAGTAAAACAAGACGGAGACCGTCAAAAGCAGAACTCGAAAGAAAAGAAGCGATTCAACGGATGTTGATTTCGTTGGGAATCGCGTTTTTATTGATTTTCGCAGCCTTCAAATTAGGGGCTGCAGGTATCACCCTTTACAATTTAATCCGCTTGCTGGTGGGTAGCCTAGCTTATCTGGCAATATTTGGTATCCTGCTCTATCTCTTCTTCTTCAAGTGGATACGAAAACAGGAAGGGCTCTTATCTGGCTTTTTCACTATATTTGCTGGCCTGCTCTTGATTTTTGAGGCCTACTTGGTTTGGAAATATGGCTTGGACAAGTCGGTCTTAAAAGGAACTATGGCTCAGGTTGTGACTGATTTGACTGGTTTTCGAACAACCAGTTTTGCTGGAGGGGGCTTGATTGGAGTTGGCCTCTATATGCCAACCGCCTTTCTCTTTTCAAATATCGGCACTTACTTTATTGGTTCTATCTTGATTTTAGCAGGCGCTCTCCTAATCAGTCCTTGGTCTGTTTATGATATTGCTGAATTCTTCAGTAGAGGATTTGCCAAATGGCGAGAAGAGCATGAGCGTCGAAAAGAGGAACGCTTTGTCAAACAAGAAGAAAAAGCTCGTCAAAAGGCTGAGGAAGAGGCTAGATTAGGACAAGAAGAGACCGAAAAAGTCTTACTCGATTTGCCTCCTGTTGATATGGAAACGGGTGAAATTCTGACAGAAGGTGTTGTGCTTGGCGTTCCACCCATCCAAGAAGAAGAGTGGGTGGAACCAGAAATCATCCTGCCTCAAGCTGAACTTGAATTCCCTGAACAGGAAGATGGCTCTGACGATGAAGATGTTCAGGTCGATTTTTCAGCAAAAGAAGCCCTTGAATACAAACTTCCAAGCTTGCAACTCTTTGCCCCAGATAAACCAAAAGACCAGTCGAAAGAGAAGAAAATTGTTCGAGAAAACATCAAAATCCTAGAAGAAACCTTTGCTAGCTTTGGTATCAAGGTAACAGTTGAACGGGCTGAAATTGGGCCATCAGTGACCAAGTATGAAGTCAAGCCAGCAGTTGGTGTAAGGGTCAATCGCATTTCCAATCTGGCAGATGACCTCGCTCTAGCCTTGGCGGCCAAGGATGTCCGAATCGAAGCACCAATCCCTGGGAAATCCCTGGTCGGAATCGAGGTGCCTAACTCCGAGATTGCCACTGTGTCTTTCCGTGAACTATGGGAACAATCTCAAACGAAAGCAGAAAATCTCTTGGAAATTCCTTTAGGGAAGGCTGTTAATGGCACTGCAAGAGCTTTTGATCTTTCTAAAATGCCCCACTTGCTAGTCGCAGGTTCGACAGGTTCTGGTAAGTCGGTAGCAGTTAACGGCATTATCGCTAGCATTCTCATGAAGGCGAGACCCGATCAAGTTAAATTTATGATGGTCGATCCCAAGATGGTTGAGTTGTCTGTTTACAATGACATTCCTCATCTCTTGATTCCAGTTGTGACCAATCCACGCAAGGCCAGCAAGGCCCTGCAAAAGGTTGTGGACGAGATGGAAAATCGTTATGAACTCTTTGCAAAGGTAGGAGTTCGGAATATTGCAGGCTTTAATGCCAAGGTGGAAGAGTTCAATGCCCAGTCTGAGTACAAGCAGATTCCGCTACCGCTCATTGTCGTGATTGTGGATGAGTTGGCTGACCTCATGATGGTAGCCAGCAAGGAAGTAGAAGATGCTATCATCCGTCTTGGACAGAAGGCGCGTGCTGCAGGTATCCACATGATTCTTGCAACCCAGCGTCCATCCGTTGATGTCATCTCTGGTCTGATTAAGGCCAATGTTCCTTCTCGTGTCGCTTTCGCAGTTTCATCAGGAACAGATTCCCGTACGATTTTGGATGAGAATGGAGCAGAAAAACTACTTGGTCGAGGAGATATGCTCTTTAAACCGATTGATGAAAATCATCCAGTTCGTCTCCAAGGCTCCTTTATCTCGGATGATGATGTTGAACGCATCGTAAACTTCATCAAGGCTCAGGCAGATGCGGACTACGATGAGAGTTTTGATCCGGGAGAAGTTTCCGAAAATGAAGGAGAATTTTCAGATGGTGAATCTGGTGGAGATCCGCTTTTTGAAGAAGCCAAGGCTTTGGTTATCGAAACCCAGAAAGCCAGCGCATCCATGATTCAGCGTCGTTTGTCAGTTGGATTTAACCGTGCGACTCGTCTCATGGAAGAGCTTGAGATGGCAGGTGTCATTGGTCCAGCTGAAGGTACCAAACCAAGAAAAGTATTGCAACAATAAATTTCTCTCTGTTACTTATAGTGAGTTAAACAAAAGATAAAATTGGAGAGGACAATCGTGAGAATTCATTGATAAAGTCATCATTTGATGGCTTTTTTCTATATTATAGTATATCTAATCTAGGATAGTACAATGCCACTTCTAAAACATGAAATTGATTTGAATTTCTCAATAAACTTGTTCACATCTTGTTTCAATCTACTATATATCAAGATGAAACGGATTTAGAGTTTCTTTTAGATATATGAAGACTCACCCTATAGTTTCTAGTGAATGTTTGTTTTTTCACTGTCCACTATAAGGGGAGCTTTTGTAATCAAGTATGAGTTAGATTTCTCTTGTTTGTTTTATTAAACTGCATAGCTTACTTTTCAGTAAAATGAGACACTGTATTTGCCGGATGTTATCCGACATCAATACAATGCTGTTTAAAATTTTGAGACTTTTGCAGATTTTGAGTTTAGTTTCTGTTTACTCACCAAAGAAAAATGGAGGGGTGAATTTTTTCAACTCTTCAAAGCAATGTTGGGCAGCCTCTGCATTTTCACAGATGACAAGACAGGCATCATCGCCACAGAGGGTAGCAATAGCATCAGGGAAGTTCAAAGCATCAATGATAGAACCGAATGATTGAGCAAGTCCAGGAAGGGTTTTCAACAGGACTTGGTTCTGAACTGGGCGCATCAAGACGAGAGCATCTTCCATGTAGATTTCAAGACGTTTTTCCCATTTTGAGATGGAGCCAGTATTGAGAACGTAGTAGGAATTATCTTCCTCACGTACCTTTGAGAGATTCATACTTTTAATATCTCTCGAAAGTGTAGCTTGTGTAACTTGAATGTCATTATCAGCAAGAAGAGCTTGTAACTCAGCTTGTGTGTGAATCTTATTTTTCGTTACAAGAGCTCGTATGAGTTGGTGTCGGTGTTCAGATTTATTCATATAATGTTACTCCTTGTACTAGGTACAGAAAGCGTGGACTGAACGAGATCGTCAGTCGGGTGGTAAGCGGTATTGTCACGTATGATGATTTCAAAGTCAGTAGTAATTTAGAACGATACGGAGAGAATCTCCTTCTTTTAACTTGTCACTAGTTGGGTGCAGATAAATGAGAAATTTATTCGTTCATCTACATTGCTGTTCTCTACTAACAGTAAATCATTAAATTAGGGTAGCCTTTTGTCACGACTTGTTGTGAATTTATGCCAAATGGCAATTCACAGAGTTTGTCCAACATGTGGTGTGGTAGCGTGTATGATAGAGGGTCACACATGTTGGTTATGGGGCGGTATCTTTTGTTCAAGATCCAGTAGTAGGACATCTAATAGCCTTAATTTGAACTGGATTTGATACCAAGTTGTAGTTTTTTTCGACTGTTCAAGTGGGTGTATCTGATGCTAGGAAGGTCAGTGGGTCTTGGATTGACTTGTCCTTAGAAACCTTCCATATTGAAAGTCAGGTACCTTATACATTTTGACAAGGTAGGATAAGAGTAGACCGTTCAAGATCGACAGTCAGGTGGTAAGCGGTATTGTCACGGATCGTGATTTCAAAGTCAGTAGTATAGAGAACTAAACGGAGAGTGTCTCCTTCTTTTAGCTTGTAAATAGTTGGTTGCAGTTCAAATTGGACATCCATCCATTCATCTGCAGTAATATCCTCTACCAACAGTAAATCATTTTTATTTTGTAAATTGAGGTAGCCTTTTGTCACGACTCGTTGTGTATTTGCACTAAATGGCAATTCACAGAGATTTTCCAGCATGTGATAGCGACCGTTGTCAATGGTTCTAGCACTTAAAATAGCTGGGTAAGGCTGTAGGTATTTCTTTTGTCCAAATTCTAGCAGTTGGGCTGATAAGAGCCCCTTGTTGGTGCTGGATTTGATACGAAGCTTGAGCTGAGCTCGACCGTTCAGGTGGAGATCTTTGGTCACAGGAAGGTCAATAGTAATTTGATTGGCTTTCCCTTGATAGAGTTCTGTATTGAAGGTCTGGTATGTTTTACCATAGCGCTCAAAATCCTTATCTGGGTACTGGTTTTGAATGATTTGCTCTTCTTGACCAAGTGAGTAGGTTTCAAAGTTTTCTTGCTCATCGAAGTTATCAAGTGATAACCAAGTCTGAGGAGCGGTATTGTCCTGCCAAATAACGATCGGAAGTTGAAAATCTGTTTCTTGCCCCAATAATTTCTTAGTCAATAAGGCGTTCATAGATTCACGGAAGTCAATGGACTGCCAGTTGTTCATATAAACATGGGCACCATTATGGAAAAAGAGATGCTTGTTTATATGAGTAGGTAGAGCATGGAACATCTGATAAACATGAAGTGGTTTGACATTCCAATCCTGAGAACCATGAGTAAAGACAACCTCTGCCTTTACTTTATGGGCATTGAGCAGATAGTTGCGGTTATGCCAAAACTGATTGTAGTCGCCAGTCTTACGATCAAGTTGTTCTTTTACTTTTTCCAAATCAGCTTGGTGAGCCTCATTACCACGAATATAGTCGCCAGCCAAGAGATTACGAGAGTAGGTTAACTCAGCAAGTGAGTCAAAATCCTCTCCAGGATAACCACCTGGGCTAGTCACCAGACCGTTTTCACGGTAGTAGTTGTACCATGAAGAAATACCAGCCTCGGCAATGATCACTTCTAAACCATCTACACCTGTAGTAGCAAGGCCGTTTGACATGGTACCTAGATAGGAAAGTCCAGTTGTGGCCACTTTTCCATTTGACCAGTCAGCCTTGACTTGACGCTGGCGCGTGTGGTCAGTAAAGGCACGGCAACGACCATTGAGCCAATCGATGACATTTTTATAGGCCTCGATTTGCTGGTAGTCTCCATTAGTCATGAAACCAGTAGAGTCTTTGGTCCCAACACCTGAGACATAGAGATTAGCAAAACCTCGCGGAAGGAAGTAGTCGTTGAGACTATAGCTAGCGTTGATGTGTGTTAGCTTTTCCTCAGCTTCTGACACTAGCTCAGCTTGACCTTGAGGTTGGACGAGATTTAGTTGAGGTTCTACTAGCTCAATCTTATGAGCAGGTTTTACTTCAAGCTCGCCCTCCATCTTGTAGAGAGCCTTGTCACTAGCCTTGTCATTTGTTCCCTGATGATAGGGACTGGCTGTCATGATAGCAGGGATTTGCCCGTCATAACGAGGACGAATAATGCTGACCTTGACTAGGTCTGGAAGACCTTTTTGGTCAGTATCGACACTAGACTCAACGTAGACCACTTCTCGAATGGCATTGTGGCTAGAAAAAGTCGCTAAACTCTTGCCGTTAAAGTAGTGGTAGTCATTATCCTCAGGAACCAAGCCATCACTTACCAGTTGATCAATCAGGGTATTCCCCTTTTTGGTGCGAGTATTGAGTAACTGATAGAGGTTTTCAATCAAGTCACCGTATACAATAGGAAATCCAGTTTCCTTACGAAAAGCTTCACTGTCTTCGAAGTCAACTAAATAAGAAAAGCCTAAAAGTTGAAAAGCAACAGTATAAAAAATATCTGCAGTTAAATCCTTGTCTGACTGAAAAAATTTCAGTAAGTCAGTTTCTTTATCAACTGCTAAATTAGATAGAGGATAGGTGCTATCCTTATAATTAAAAAAGAAACGAATAAGAAACGCTTCAAACATTTTTTTATTTGTAATATTGACTGGTAAATCAAATCCATACTTTTTTAAATCACATAAAATAGTATCTCTTGGAAGTGATAAATAGCTGAATTGATTAAAGCGCATAAAACCTCCTTGTAAAATAATAATTAAGGTTATTATATCAAAAAAATGGGAGAAAGGGAATCATTAAGTGAGAAAGAAATTAATTAAAGAATAATGAATATTATTTATATGAAAAACAGGTAAAACTCTATAGTCTAAAACAAGTTATCATAGTAAATAGATTAAGTGAATATATCTTTCTATTTTAAAAGATATATTCACTTCTTGGGATAAAAAGTAAAAAAATTACCGGATCATTTGATTCTTTAAATGTATTTTTACTTTTTTCGTTCAAAAAATTTTACTTTAAGGATAAAATATAGACAGGAGTCAATGCTTTTGTCTTTCTCTTTTTGAAAAATGGTATAATATAGTGAGAAGGATAGAGGAGAAGTGTAAATTGATCGCACAACTAGATACAAAAACAGTTTATAGTTTTATGGAGAGCGTTATTTCGATAGACAAGTATGTGAGAGCAGCTAAAAACTATGGCTACACTCATCTGGCTATGATGGATATTGATAACCTTTATGGGGCTTTCGACTTTCTAGAGATTACAAAAAAATACGGCATTTATCCTTTACTAGGGCTTGAAATGACTCTTTTAGTGGATGAGAAGGAAGTGAATTTGCGCTTTTTAGCTTTATCTAGTGTGGGCTATCAGCAGTTGATGAAGCTTTCAACAGCCAAGATGCAGGGGGAGAAAACATGGTCAGTCCTGTCCCAGTATCTGGAGGATGTTGCGGTCATTGTGCCTTATTTTGATGGACTGGAGTCGTTGGAACTCGGCTGTGATTACTATATTGGGGTTTACCCAGAAACACTGGCCAGCGAATTTCATCATCCAATCTTGCCCCTTTATCGGGTCAATGCTTTTGAAAGCAGGGATAGAGAAGTTCTACAAGTGTTAACAGCGATTAAAGAAAATCTACCACTCAGAGAAGTTCCCTTACGCTCACGACAAGATGTCCTTATATCAGCAAGTTCTTTAGAGAAACTATTCCAAGAACGTTTTCCGCAAGCCTTGGACAATTTAGAAAAAGTTATTTCAGGTATTTATTATGATTTGGATACTAGTTTGAAACTGCCTCGCTTTAATCCAGCACGACCAGCAGTAGAAGAGTTGAGAGAACGTGCTGAATTGGGGCTTGCTCAGAAGGGGTTGACTAGTAAAGAATATCAAGACCGTCTAGACCAAGAATTGGCTGTTATTCATGATATGGGCTTTGATGATTATTTCTTGGTTGTTTGGGATTTGTTGCGTTTTGGACGTTCAAATGGCTATTATATGGGAATGGGACGGGGTTCTGCAGTTGGTAGCTTGGTTTCCTATGCCTTAGACATCACAGGGATTGATCCAGTAGAGAAAAATCTCATTTTTGAACGTTTCCTCAATCGTGAACGCTATACTATGCCTGATATTGATATTGATATTCCAGATATTTATCGTCCAGATTTTATCAGATATGTTGGCAATAAATACGGCAGTAAACATGCGGCGCAAATCGTTACTTTTTCTACCTTTGGGGCCAAGCAAGCTTTACGTGATGTTTTAAAGCGCTTTGGTGTGCCAGAGTATGAATTGTCCGCAATTACCAAGAAAATCAGTTTTCGTGATAATCTCAAGTCAGCCTATGAGGGCAATCTCCAGTTTCGTCAGCAAATCAATAGTAAGTTAGAATACCAAAAAGCCTTTGAAATTGCTTGCAAGATAGAGGGCTATCCAAGACAAACCTCTGTCCATGCGGCTGGTGTTGTCATTAGTGACCAAGACTTGACCAACTACATCCCTCTAAAGCATGGTGATGAAATTCCATTGACTCAATATGATGCTCATGGAGTTGAAGCTAGTGGGCTTTTGAAGATGGACTTTCTGGGACTACGAAATTTGACCTTTGTTCAGAAAATGCAAGAGTTGCTTGCTGAAACAGAAGGGATTAAGATCGCTATCAACGAGATTGATTTGGAAGACAAAGAAACGCTTGCTCTTTTTGCTTCTGGCAATACAAAAGGTATCTTTCAATTTGAGCAACCTGGTGCCATTCGCTTGCTTAAGCGTGTGCAGCCAGTCTGCTTTGAAGATGTCGTAGCAACTACTTCTCTAAATCGACCGGGTGCTAGTGACTATATCAATAATTTTGTGGCAAGAAAGCATGGGCAGGAAGAAGTGACTGTTTTGGATCCAGTGCTGGAGGATATTTTGGCTCCAACTTATGGCATTATGCTCTATCAGGAGCAGGTTATGCAGGTTGCTCAGCGTTTTGCTGGATTTAGTCTTGGGAAAGCCGATATTTTGCGTCGGGCTATGGGGAAAAAGGATGCTTCTGCCATGCATGAGATGAGGGCATCCTTTATCCAAGGAGCATTAGAAGCTGGCCATACTGCGGAAAAGGCAGAGCAGGTCTTTGATGTTATGGAGAAGTTTGCAGGTTATGGTTTTAACCGTTCTCATGCCTATGCATACTCAGCCTTGGCTTTCCAGTTGGCCTATTTCAAAACACATTATCCAGCGATTTTTTATCAGGTCATGTTGAATTCTTCCAACAGTGATTACTTAATGGATGCCCTAGAAGCAGGATTTGAAGTAGTTCCTCTGTCAATTAACACCATTCCTTATCATGATAAAATTGCCAATAAGTCTATCTATCTAGGTTTGAAATCGATTAAGGGGGTCATCAAAGATTTGGCGCTTTGGATTATTGAAAATAGACCCTATTCTAACATTGAAGATTTTGTAGCTAAATTACCTGAGAATTATCTGAAACTTCCTCTGCTAGAACCTTTGGTAAAAGTTGGCCTTTTCGATTCATTTGAAAAAAATCGTCAAAAAGTATTCAATAATTTAGCTAATCTATTTGAATTTGTGAAAGAGTTAGGTAGCTTGTTCGGTGATACAATTTATAGCTGGCAAGAATCGGAAGATTGGACAGAGCAAGAAAAATTTTATATGGAACAGGAGCTTTTAGGGATAGGTGTTAGCAAACATCCCTTACAAACTATTGCAAGTAAAGCTATTTACCCAATTATTCCAATCGGAAATTTGTCAGAAAATAGCTATGCTATTATTTTGGTTGAAGTTCAGAAAATAAAAGTGATTCGTACCAAAAAGGGTGAAAATATGGCCTTCTTACAGGTAGATGATAGTAAGAAAAAATTGGATGTTACCCTCTTTTCAGACTTATATCGACAGATTGGGCAGGAAGTAAGAGAGGGAGCATTCTACTATATCAAAGGGAAAGTCCAGTCACGTGATGGACGTCTGCAAATGATTGCACAAGAAATAAGAGAAGCAGTGGCTGAGCGCTTTTGGATTCAGGTTAAAAATCATGAATTGGATCAAGAAATTTCACGTATTTTAGAGCAATATAAAGGCCCAATTCCAGTCATCATCAGGTATGAAGAGGAACGGAAAACCATTATATCTCCTCAGCATTTTGTAGCTAAATCTGATGAATTAGAAGCGAAATTAGGTGGAATCGTTATGAAAACGATTTATCGCTAAAAATACGGAAAATAGAAGAATTTTAAAATCAAATGTGGTATAATCAATAAGAATGTTAAAAGAAAAAGGAGCATAAACCAATATGAAACGTATTGCTGTTTTGACTAGTGGTGGAGACGCCCCTGGTATGAACGCTGCTATCCGTGCAGTTGTTCGTCAAGCAATTTCAGAAGGAATGGAAGTGTTTGGTATCTATGACGGATATGCTGGTATGGTTGCCGGTGAAATTCATCCCTTAAATGCGGCTTCAGTAGGAAACATCATTTCTCGTGGTGGTACCTTCCTTCACTCAGCTCGTTATCCAGAGTTCGCTCAACTTGAAGGGCAACTTAAAGGGATTGAGCAATTGAAAAAACACGGCATTGAAGGTGTAGTTGTTATCGGTGGTGACGGTTCTTACCACGGCGCTATGCGTTTGACTGAGCATGGTTTCCCAGCTATCGGTCTTCCAGGTACAATTGATAACGATATCGTTGGTACTGATTTCACAATCGGTTTTGACACAGCGGTTACTACTGCTATGGACGCTATCGATAAGATTCGTGATACATCATTAAGTCACCGTCGTACTTTTGTCATCGAAGTTATGGGGCGTAACGCTGGTGATATCGCTCTTTGGGCGGGTATCGCAACTGGTGCTGATGAAATTATCATCCCTGAAGAAGACTTCAAAATTGAAGATATCGTAGCAAGTATCAAAGCTGGCTATGAATGTGGTAAAAGACACAATATCATCGTTTTGGCAGAGGGTGTTATGTCAGCAGATGAATTTGCTCAAAAACTAAAAGAAGCTGGAGATACGACCGATCTTCGTGTGACAGAACTTGGACATATTCAACGTGGTGGTTCTCCAACTGCGCGTGACCGTGTATTGGCGTCACGTATGGGTGCCCATGCTGTTAAACTTCTTAAAAAAGGTATCGGTGGTGTTGCGGTAGGTATTCGTAACGAAAAAATGGTTGAAAATCCAATTCTTGGTACTGCAGAAGAAGGAGCATTGTTTAGTTTGGCAGCAGACGGTAAGATTATTGTAAATAATCCACACAAAGCTGATCTTGACCTGTCACAATTGAACAATTGCTTGTCATAATTCATAATTTAGTTAATAAGACCAAAAAGGTCATATATATAAAGGAGTCACAAAAATCATGAACAAACGTGTAAAAATCGTTGCAACTTTGGGACCTGCGGTAGAAATCCGTGGTGGTAAAAAATTCGGTGATGACGGATACTGGGGTGAAAAACTTGATGTTGAAGCTTCAGCTAAAAACATTGCTAAATTGATTGAAGCTGGTGCTAACACATTCCGTTTCAACTTCTCACACGGTGACCACCAAGAGCAAGGTGACCGTATGGCAACTGTTAAACTTGCTGAAAAACTTGCAGGTAAAAAAGTTGGTTTCCTTCTTGATACAAAAGGACCAGAAATCCGTACTGAATTGTTTGAAGGAGATGCAAAAGAGTACTCTTACACAACTGGTGAAAAAATCCGTGTTGCTACTAAGCAAGGAATCAAATCAACTCGTGATGTGATTGCATTGAACGTTGCTGGTGCTCTTGATATCTATGATGATGTTGAAGTTGGGCGTCAAGTTTTGGTTGACGATGGTAAACTTGGTCTTCGTGTGGTTGCTAAAGATGATGCGGCTCGTGAATTTGAAGTTGAAGTTGAAAACGATGGCGTAATTGCTAAACAAAAAGGTGTTAACATTCCTAACACTAAAATTCCTTTCCCAGCTCTTGCTGAACGTGATAACGATGACATCCGCTTTGGTCTTGAACAAGGTATCAACTTCATCGCGATTTCATTCGTACGTACTGCAAAAGACGTTAACGAAGTTCGTGCAATCTGTAAAGAAACTGGTAACGGACACGTTCAATTGTTCGCTAAAATCGAAAACCAACAAGGTATCGACAACTTGGATGAAATCATCGAAGCTGCTGATGGTATCATGATCGCTCGTGGTGACATGGGTATCGAAGTACCATTTGAAATGGTTCCAGTTTACCAAAAAATGATTATCAAGAAAGTCAATGCTGCAGGTAAAGTTGTTATCACTGCAACAAACATGCTTGAAACAATGACTGAAAAGCCACGTGCAACTCGTTCAGAAGTATCAGACGTATTTAACGCTGTTATCGACGGTACTGACGCTACAATGCTTTCAGGTGAGTCTGCAAATGGTAAATACCCTCTTGAGTCAGTAACTACAATGGCTACAATTGATAAGAATGCTCAAACTCTTCTTAGCGAATACGGACGTTTGAACTCAGATTCATTTGAACGTAACTCTAAGACAGAAGTAATGGCTTCAGCTGTAAAAGATGCTACTAACTCAATGGATATTAAATTGGTTGTAACTCTTACTAAGACAGGTCACACTGCACGTTTGATTTCTAAATACCGTCCAAATGCTGATATCTTGGCATTGACATTCGACGAATTTACAGAACGTGGCTTGATGTTGAACTGGGGTGTTATCCCAATGTTGACAGATGCTCCATCATCAACTGACGATATGTTCGAAATTGCTGAACGTAAAGCGGTAGAAGCAGGTCTTGTTGAATCAGGTGATGATATCGTTATCGTTGCTGGTGTACCAGTAGGAGAAGCTGTTCGTACAAATACAATGCGTATCCGTACAGTTCGCTAATTAAAAGATAAATAGTCTATCATATCAAGCTTCTAGCCTGTATGATGGGCTATTTTTCTGTCTATAGGGTAAAACTTTTTACTTGCTATTTAATGGACAGTATCAAGTGAATCAATCACTGATTCTTTCATGACATTTGTAATATGAGTGTAGATTACAGTTTTTGTTTTAACGTTTCTATGGCTTACATAAGCTCTGTTGCTTGTAGAAACGAACGTAAAACTGATATTAATACTCTTCGAAAATCTCTTCAAACCACGTCAGCTTCATCCACAACCTCAAAACAGTGTTTTGAGCTGACTTCGTCAGTTCTATCTACAACCTCAAAGCAGTGCTTTGAGTAACCTGCGGCTAGCTTCCTAGTATGCTCTTTGATTTTCATTGAGTATAAGTTAAAATTCAGAAAAAAACAACCCCTTGATGATTCAAGGAGTTGTCTATAGCTAGATTAGTTTTTTGAAGCCGCTTGGAATTCAGGATTTTTCCATGCTTCATCAATGATAGCTTGCAATTCTTTTGCTGAAGCCTGCATTTTTTGAGTTTCTGCGTCGTTCAATGGAATGTTTACTGGACGAACGATACCGTGTGCACCAACGATAGCTGGTTGACCGATAAAGAC
This sequence comes from Streptococcus mitis SK579, assembly GCF_000257905.1. Lineage (GTDB taxonomy): Bacteria > Bacillota > Bacilli > Lactobacillales > Streptococcaceae > Streptococcus > Streptococcus mitis_L. Next base: position 6,546 of record NZ_AJJL01000070.1, on the reverse strand, counting down.
GTTCTCAACACCATATTGACCTTCTTGGAATACAGAAAGTGGAAGAACTGCATTTTCATCATCAAGGATAGCTTTTGTGATACGAGCAAGGGCTACTGCAATACCGTAGTATGTTGCACCTTTTTTGTTGATGATTGAGTAAGCAGCGTCACGAACTGAGATAAAGAGTTCAACAAGGTCTGCTTCATTCAAGTCACGGTTAGCTTGCAACCATTGTTCCAATTTAACACCGGCAACGTTAGCGTGTGACCAAACGGCAAATTCTGAGTCACCGTGCTCACCCATGATGTAGGCGTGAACTGAACGAGCATCAACACCAATAGTTTCAGCAAGTGCTTGACGGAAACGAGCTGAGTCAAGTGAAGTACCTGAACCGATAACGCGTTCTTTAGGGAATCCAGAGAATTTCCAAGTTGAATAAGTCAAGACATCTACTGGGTTAGCTGCAACAAGGAAGATACCATCAAAACCTGAAGCAACAACTTGCTCAACGATAGATTTGTTAATTGCAAGGTTTTTACCCACAAGGTCAAGACGAGTTTCACCTGGTTTTTGAGGAGCACCGGCTGTGATAACAACAAGATCAGCGTCCGCACAGTCTTCGTACTTAGCAGCGTAGATTTTCTTTGGTGAAGTAAATGCAAGCGCATGGCTAAGGTCTTCAGCATCACCAACAGCTTTTTCAAACAATTGAGGAATTTCAATAATACCAAGTTCTTGTGCGATTCCTTGAGTAACAAGAGCGAAAGCGTAAGATGAACCTACGGCACCATCACCAACAAGGATAACTTTTTTGTGTTGTTTAGTTAGTGTCATTTGTCTAAACATCTCCTTAATTTTATTTAGGGATTTTCCCAGATAGATTCATTCTATCACTTTTAAAAAACTTTGTCACGAATATGCCTTTCAGTTCTTGATGTAAACGTTTTAGCAGGGTAGATGGCTGAAATATAGGATACAATATGGTATAATATACCTGATTACTAATTGTGAAATGAGGCATTTATTAATGCAGGATAAAAATTTAGTGAATGTCAATCTGACAAAGGAGATGAAAACAAGCTTTATCGATTACGCCATGAGTGTTATCGTAGCGCGGGCTCTTCCTGATGTTCGAGATGGCTTGAAGCCTGTTCACCGTCGGATTCTCTACGGAATGAATGAATTAGGTGTTACTCCAGATAAACCCCATAAAAAATCTGCTCGTATTACAGGGGATGTCATGGGTAAATATCACCCACACGGGGATTCCTCTATCTATGAAGCCATGGTCCGTATGGCTCAATGGTGGAGCTACCGTTATATGCTTGTAGATGGTCATGGGAACTTTGGTTCTATGGATGGTGATGGTGCTGCCGCCCAACGTTACACTGAGGCACGTATGAGCAAGATTGCTCTGGAGATGCTTCGTGATATCAATAAGAATACGGTTGATTTCGTCGACAACTATGATGCGAACGAACGTGAACCCTTGGTCTTGCCAGCTCGTTTTCCAAACCTTTTAGTTAATGGAGCTACTGGTATCGCTGTTGGGATGGCAACTAATATTCCGCCTCATAACTTGGGTGAAACCATTGATGCAGTGAAGTTGGTCATGGATAATCCTGAAGTGACTACGAAGGAATTGATGGAAGTATTGCCTGGGCCAGATTTTCCAACTGGGGCCCTTGTTATGGGGAAATCAGGTATCCATAAGGCTTACGAAACAGGTAAAGGTTCGATTGTTCTTCGTTCTCGTACTGAAATCGAAGAAACTAAGACTGGCCGTGAGCGCATTGTTGTAACAGAATTTCCTTATATGGTCAATAAAACTAAGGTGCATGAGCATATTGTTCGTTTGGTTCAAGAAAAACGCATTGATGGGATCACAGCGGTTCGTGATGAGTCAAACCGTGAAGGGATTCGTTTCGTGATCGAGGTCAAGCGCGATGCTTCTGCAAATGTTATCCTTAACAACCTCTTCAAGATGACCCAGATGCAAACCAACTTTGGTTTTAATATGCTTGCAATCCAAAATGGGGTACCGAAGATTTTGTCCCTTCGTCAGATTTTGGATGCTTATATTGAGCACCAAAAAGAAGTGGTTGTTCGTCGTACCCGTTTTGATAAGGAAAAAGCAGAAGCGCGTGCTCACATTTTAGAAGGTCTCTTAATCGCACTAGACCACATCGACGAAGTGATTCGTATCATCCGTGCTAGTGAAACGGATGCGGAAGCACAAGCTGAGTTGATGAGCAAGTTTAAACTTTCTGAACGTCAAAGTCAGGCCATCCTTGATATGCGTCTTCGTCGTTTAACAGGTTTAGAACGCGATAAGATTCAGTCTGAGTATGATGACCTCTTGGCTCTGATTGCGGATTTAGCAGATATTCTTGCTAAACCAGAACGTGTTTCTCAAATCATCAAAGATGAATTAGATGAAGTCAAGCGTAAGTTTGGTGATAAACGTCGTACAGAGTTGATGGTTGGTGAAGTCTTAAGCCTCGAAGATGAGGATTTGATTGAAGAATCGGATGTCTTGATCACTCTTTCTAACAAGGGCTACATTAAACGTCTAGATCAGGATGAATTTACTGCTCAAAAACGTGGAGGTCGCGGTGTTCAAGGGACAGGTGTCAAAGATGATGATTTTGTCAGAGAGTTAGTGTCAACTAGCACTCATGATCATTTACTCTTCTTCACAAATAAAGGTCGTGTCTATCGCCTTAAAGGATATGAAATTCCTGAGTATGGCCGGACGGCCAAGGGATTACCAATAGTCAATCTTTTGAAATTGGATGAAGGTGAAAGCATTCAGACCATCATCAATGTTGAATCTGAACGTAGCGATGACGCTTATCTCTTCTTCACAACCCGTCATGGTCTTGTGAAGAGAACTAGTGTTAAGGAATTTGCTAACATTCGCCAGAATGGTCTCAAGGCTTTGAACCTCAAGGATGAAGATGAGTTGATTAATGTCTTGTTGACGGAAGAAGATACGGATATTATTATTGGTACCAAGTTTGGTTATGCAGTTCGCTTTAATCAATCAACCGTTCGCGGCATGAGTCGTATCGCCACAGGTGTGAAAGGTGTTAATCTCCGTGAGGGAGACACAGTAGTTGGTGCTAGCGTAATTACTGATCAAGATGAGGTTCTTATCATTACTGAAAAAGGATATGGTAAGCGTACAGTTGCTACTGAATACCCAACTAAAGGTCGTGGTGGTAAAGGGATGAAGACGGCCAACGTTGCTGAGAAAAACGGTCCTCTATCAGGTCTCTTGACTGTGAAAGGTGATGAAGACTTGATGATTATCACTGATACTGGTGTCATGATTCGAACTAATGTTGCCAATATTTCACAAACAGGGCGTTCAACTATGGGAGTTAAAGTAATGCGCCTGGACCAAGATGCCAAAATTGTGACCTTTACGACGGTTGCAGCGGCAGAAAAAGAAGAAGTTGGGGCAGAAAACAAAACAGAAGGTGAAGCATAATGTCTCAAAAAAATAAAAAAAAGAAAACAAACCGTAAAAATTTACTAATCAATATTTTAGCAGGATTCTTGATTCTATTATCAGTTGCTTTGATTTTTAATGCTAAACTGCGTGATATGGTCATGGTTTGGAATACTAATAAGTACCAAGTTAGTCAGGTCTCAAAAGAGAAGTTAGAAGAAAATCAAGAAACAGAAGGAAATTTTGACTTTGATTCGGTTAAAGCAATCTCTTCGGAAGCTGTTTTAGCTTCTCAATGGGATAGTCAAAAATTACCAGTTATTGGTGGAATTGCTATTCCTGAATTAGAAATGAATCTTCCAATTTTTAAAGGATTGAATAACGTAAATCTATATTATGGTGCTGGTACGATGAAGCGTGATCAAGTGATGGGAGAAGGAAATTATAGTCTAGCTAGTCATCATATTTTTGGTGTTGACAATGCTAATAAAATGTTATTTTCTCCTTTGGATAACGCTAAAAATGGAATGAAAATTTATCTAACCGATAAAAATAAAGTTTATACTTATGAAATACGTGAAGTCAAACGTGTTACACCAGATCGTGTTGATGAGGTTGATGATAGAGAAGGGGTCAATGAGATTACATTGGTAACCTGTGAAGACCTTGCCGCTACAGAACGTATTATTGTAAAAGGTGATTTGAAAGAAACAAAAGATTATTCACAGACATCTGATGAAATTCTAACAGCTTTTAATCAACCATATAAACAATTTAGTTAAGATAAGTTAGTGAAAAGATAATATCTGGAGGGGACAATCGTTGTCTTCTCCATTTTATATTTAGAGCTATAAACATTTGTTTATTAGAGTTGTTATACTAAATGAAAATCAAAGAGCGAACTAGGAATCTAGAAGCAGGCTGTACTTGAGTAGGGTAAGACAAGACTGACGTGGTTTGAAGAGGTTTTCGAAGAGTGTTAATATTCTGAAAATCAAAAACATTCAGTTTGATGATGTTACTAGTAATGTTACTTGGGTTTTGGAATACTCTCAGTGAGGGATGGTAACTTTTTTTATACTATAACTAATACTACAAAGTGTGTAAACTTAAAGAAGATATAAATAGTTAAATATAAAAAATTAATTTATTTAAACATTTTATTTTATAATAGTAAATATAAAAAACCAGGAGATGTGTATGAGTTCTTCAGAGTTTATTTCGAAGATAGATTATCATTGCCACAAGAAAGAAAGTCTTTTCAATCAAAGTAAGTCCAAGTATGCTATTCGTTCCATGTTTGCAGGTGCTTTTTTAACTTTTAGTATAGCTGCTGGGGCTATTGGTGCGGATTTATTAAATAATATTGTTCCAAGTAGTGGGTATTTCCTTTTTCCATTTGTTTTCGCTTGGGGTCTGGCTTATATCGTCTTTCTAAATGCGGAATTGATAACTTCCAATATGATGTATTTAACAGCAGGTGCATTTTTGAAAAAGATTGATTGGAAAAAGGCAATGATTATTTTACTCTATTGTACTCTGTTTAATCTAATTGGTGCGATGATAGCTGGATGGTTATTTGCTAACTCGTCAGCCTTTTCTCATCTAACAAATGATAGTTTTCTACCTAAGTTAGTGGCTAAGAAGTTGGCGCGTCCAAGTGATTTAGTCTTGCTCGAGGGAATTCTCGCAAATGTATTTGTAAATATCGCCATTCTTTCGTCTATACTAGTCAAATATGGTAGTGCCAAACTATGGATTATTTTATCAGCTATTTCCATGTTCGTCTTCTTGTCTAATGAGCATATAGCAGCCAATTTTGCTTCCTTTAGCATTATGAAATTCAGTATGATTGCTGATCAAGTACCTCACTTTGATATTCCAAATATCCTTCGACATTGGGGAGTAACCTTTATTGCTAACTTTATTGGTGGAGGACTTCTAATTGGATTACCATATGCCTTTCTAAATAAGAATCAAGATGTATATATTGATTAAGAAGAGTCAGATTAGAAAGAGAATTAGAAGGATTCTCTTTTTTCTTTTACAGAATAGGTTTGAGGAGAAAATCGTTTTGTAAATCTTAACAACAAAATATATTAAATAGAGTAAAAGTTAGTCCATGCAATCACGATATTCTGATAATTAAAAATTCTAAAAGCTTGTTATTAAAACTATGTAAACGATTGCTGAATTTTTAAATTTATCAAAAATAGAATTAGGAAAGGCTTTTCATTATAGCTATTTTATGTTATAATTATCACAAATAAAAGCTTTAGGAGTTTATTATGGTTTCTTCAGAATTTATCTCAAAGATTGAATTTGCTTGCAAGAAGAAAGAAAGTCTTTATAGTCAAAGCAAATTAAAGTATGCGATTCGTTCCATGTTCGCAGGTGCATTTTTAACCTTCAGTACTGCCGCAGGTGCAGTTGGAGCTGACTTGATTAATAAAATTGCACCAGGTAGTGGACGCTTCCTCTTCCCATTTGTATTTGCTTGGGGATTGGCCTATATTGTTTTCTTGAATGCTGAGTTGGTAACATCAAACATGATGTTCTTAACTGCTGGTAGTTTCTTGAAAAAAATTTCTTGGAGAAAAACAGCTGAGATTTTACTTTACTGTACCTTGTTCAACCTTATCGGGGCTTTGATAGCAGGTTGGGGCTTTGCTCATTCGGCAGCCTATGCAAATCTGACTCACGATAGTTTCATCTCAGGTGTTGTTGAGATGAAGTTAGGCCGTTCCAATGAGCTAGTCTTGCTTGAAGGTATTTTAGCAAATATTTTTGTGAACATTGCTATTCTTTCATTTGTTTTGGTGAAAGACGGTGGTGCCAAACTTTGGCTCGTTTTATCAGCAATTTACATGTTTGTATTTTTAACAAACGAGCATATTGCTGCGAACTTTGCTTCTTTTGCGATTGTAAAATTCAGTGTTGCAGCTGATTCAATTGCTAACTTCGGTGTTGGAAATATGCTTCGTCACTGGGGTGTAACCTTCATTGGGAACTTCATTGGTGGTGGTCTCTTGATGGGTCTTCCATACGCCTTCCTCAATAAAAACGAAGATACTTATGTAGATTAAGAAAATAAGCACGATTGAGTC